>CALYRV010000034.1 GCA_945483525.1 uncultured Verrucomicrobiota bacterium | reverse complement strand
ACTGCAACTGTTGGCGCTGGCGGTTCATTTACAATGGCTGGTGTGACGTTTAGTGGAATCCCACCATACGCCAGCCTTAATCCCCCCTCTGGAAGATCAAGCTTCATTTTCTTCAATTCGACTACTCCAACACCCTCTTGCATAATTGAAGATATTATATCATAAATCAATGCCGCCGTGCGTAAATCGCAAGTGATTGACGAATGATTTCATTAAGAAACGGACCAGTATTTCGGTCGGCGTACGGCACTCCTTGCAGAGCCCAGTAGACCGCCGAATACAAAGGATCCGTTCTATCGGAGATATTTGCAAATTTCTCAACTTTTTCCATGGTTTTCTCATCCATAGACAATTCGGACCACGCATTACGCCGAGCTACATCCTCAACGATACGTTTCCATTCGGCACGATAGTGATCCGCCGCGTCATCGATATCAAGCCCCAACTTGAACTCGAACAGCAACGCCAGCTCCTTGTAAAGCTCGGCAGATTTCGGATTGTATTTAAGTCCCTCGTCCCTCAACAGCGAAAGCGCACTACGAACCCAACGCCAGCGGTCTTCCGGCTTCGGCATCATCACCGAAACATTGTAGGCGAGATTCCATGCTGCGTGGCTCCAGACTTCTGGCGTGTGCGGCTCGGAAAGCGTCAGCGCATGAGCGAGCTGAGCGAGCTCGACATAGCGGCCTTCATCTTGAAGTCGATCAGCGCGAAACCAAACGATCTCCGACGCAATGGACCGAAAGCCGCCGAACGCGGCAAAGGCACTTTCAGCCACCGCGGGACCGGTCGCTGGCCGCGCCTTCGCGACGGCGATCTGCGCACCTACTGCAACCGCCGTCAGTGCGAACAAGATGATTACGCAACGAATCTTCATTGACGATATTATACCATATTCGACCCGTCGCAAGACGCTGCGGTGCATTGCTCCTCGCTTGCCTCGTCGTCGCCGGGGAGCTCGCTTCGACGTTTTTTTCGATACGGCATGGTCAGTGTCGGCGATCCGAAGCGAGCGGGGATGGAGAAATCATGAAACCCCAGCATGCATTCCCGCGTACACACGCGCGCGTGATTGTGCTATACTATGCAGTATGGCGAAACCCAAACAAAATGCACTCCGTTCGTGGCTGGTGATCCTCCTCATCGTACTCGCTTTCATGTCGATGTACCGGATGGGGCCAAGCTCCGCCCCGAAGACGGAGGAACTCACACTGCTCGATTTTTTCAAGAAGATCGACGAAGGCAAGATCCTTGATCCGGTCACCCGAGTCATCGACCGCGAGGCCGGCGATGCCACTTGGCTTACTGGCGAAATGGAGACCGACGAGCTCATCACCAGTGATGATCCGAAGCTCAACGGCACCGCGGTCAGAAAACGGTATCGCGTGGCGCTGATTCCCGGCGAAAACGAGAAGCTGATGGAAGACCTCCTGGCCAGCAACATCCAAGTGAAGATCGAGGAGAAACGCAGCGTTATTCCCGCATTCGTCTTTCCGACGCTTTTCTTTGTCGGCATGCTAGCCCTCTTCTACTGGTTCATGAACGCGAAGATGAACGGCAGCCACGGTCCGTTCGGCTTCGGCAAGTCGAAGGCCAAGCTCCTCAACAGCTCCGAGAACAAGAAGAAAATCACCTTCGCAGATGTCGCGGGCGTCGACGAGGCGCGTGAAGAGGTACAGGAAATCGTCGAGTTCCTCAAGAAGCCTTCCGACTTCACCAAGCTCGGCGGCAAGATTCCGAAGGGTGTACTGCTCGTCGGTCCGCCCGGCACCGGCAAGACCCTGCTTGCGAAGGCGATCGCGGGCGAGGCCAACGTGCCATTCTTCGCAATGAGCGGCTCCGACTTTGAGGAGATGTTCGTCGGCGTCGGCGCGAGCCGTATGCGTGACGTATTCTCCGAGGCGAAGAAGAATGCCCCGTGCATCGTCTTCATCGACGAGATCGACTCAATCGGCATGAAGCGCACTGGGGCCGGCGCGATGGGCGGCAGCCACGCCTATGAGCAGACGCTCAACACGATGCTCGTCGAGATGGACGGCTTTGACGCGAACGAAGGCGTCATCGTGATCGCGGCGACCAACCGTCCCGACACGCTCGACTCGGCGCTTCTACGTCCTGGCCGCTTCGACCGCCAGGTGGTGGTCGAACTGCCGACCCTCAAGGGGCGCGAGGAGATCCTCGCCCTTCACGGGAAGAAGATCAAATTCGCCGAGGGGGTTGATCTCAAGCGCATCGCTCGCGGCACGCCGGGATGCTCTGGCGCGGATCTCGCGAACCTCCTCAACGAGGCGGCGCTTCTGGCGACCCGGAAAAAACTTGAGGCAGTCGACGAGAAAACGCTGGAGGAAGCGCGCGACAAGGTCCTTTGGGGGCGCGAACGCAAGAGTGCGGGCTATTCGCAGAAGGAGCGCGAGACGACCGCCTGGCACGAGTCTGGCCACGCGGTGCTGCAACTGCTGGCGAAGAACGCCGATCCCCTGCACAAGGTCACGATCATTCCGCGCGGCCGAGCGCTCGGCCTTACGGCGTCGCTTCCAGATCACGACGTCCTGAACCGTACAAGGAACTACTTCCTTGACGAGATGGTGATCTGCTGCGGCGGACGGATTGCAGAGACGATGTTCACCGGCGACCTTTCGACCGGCGCCGCGCAGGATATCGCGCAGACGACGGCAATCGCGCGCGAGATGGTCTGCAAGTACGGCATGAGCGAGAAGTTCGGCTTCCAGGCGTTCAGCGAGCGCAACGAATGGTCCGCGGCGGAACTGCCTCCGGCCTTCAGCGAGGAGACTTCGCGGGCGATCGACGCGGAAGTGTCGAAGATCGTGAACGAAGCCTACGCGAAGGCGGAGAGGCTCCTCAACGAAAACCGCGACAAGGTCGAACGCCTCGCGAAGACCCTCCTCGAAAAGGAGACGATGGACGGGCGCGAGGTCGCGGAGCTCCTGGGGATCGTGAAGGAAAGTGAAGAGGAAAGAGCGAAGAGTGAAGAGTTGCAGAGTGAAGCATCTTACGACAGCCAACAGACAACAACTAACAGCTAAGAACTAACAGCTAATGCCATCCTGGTTGACCCACATCTCGATCTCCGCGGTAATACAGATCTTCATTCTGTATCTCGCGATCTACGCGATTCTGAAGCGCGCCAAGGGTTCGCGTTTCGGACAACTGCTGATGGGGGCCGGCATCATCGCCGCCTTCGCCGCACTCTTCACGCTCGTATTCCAGTTCGATGTTCTCAGCGAAATCGTCCGGATGATCCTGATCTATCTCTCGCTCTCGACCGTAGTCATCTTCCAGCCGGAAATTCGCCGCATCCTTTCCGCGGTCGGCGCATTCAACTTTTTCGAAAGGCCGACTCACAGTCCTGACGGTGCGGCCGAGCCCGAGTTCATCGCGAAGACGATCATCGCGCTCGCCGACCGCAAGATGGGTGCGCTCATCGCCTTTGAACGCGGCATCTCGCTTCGCGGCTACGAAATGTCCGGCGTTCGTCTCGACGCCCGCTTTACGCCGGAGCTCATGATCTCCGTCTTCACTCCGCCGATGCCGCTCCATGACGGCGGCATGGTGATCAGGAACGGGCGCATCAGTTCCGCCCACTGTGTCTTCCCGGTATCCAACAATCCTGATTTCGCCGTAGGCGGCATGCGTCACCGTGCGGCATCGGGACTGTCCGAGGAGACGGATGCGATCGTCGTCGTCGTATCCGAGGAATCGGGGGCGATATCAATCGCCCATAACGGGCACTTGGTCAAGTTTTCCACCGAAGACCGCGAGGCAAAACTCGTTCGCTGGATCGGCAAGGCGATGAACCGCAAAAGGAGGAGGAGAGGACTATGGAAGTCGTCCATTTTCTCATCGGCGCACTGACTAGAAATTGGGGGCTTAAGATTCTCGCTCTAGCGCTCGCCGTCGTAATCTATCACACCATGAAGCCCGCGGAGAACTCCCGCACACATCAAGACAATGACCGAAACTTCTTCCAAGAATCCCGATAATCAAGATGAAAAGCACGCGCTCGGCTGGATTCTGCCACTCTTCGCCTTCTTCCCCCTGCTAGCCCTCGCGACCTACGATTGGCACGCGATTTCCGCGCTCAACGTTCCCGCAGCTCCGAGCGCCAACTGGATCGGTGCGCTCGGTGATCAGTTCGCCTACTGGGGCTATAAGTTAGTCGGATTCGCCATCTGGCTGGTGCCGGCGATCTGCATCGCAGGCGGCATCATGTTCGCCACTGGGCGAAGACTGCGCACGGGGATGAAGAAGCTCTGGCTGATCGTCTTCGTCGCAACGATCGCGTGCGTCATCGAATCGCTCACCGCCGGGCTTCCCGGCACCGAAAGACTGCTCGCCAAAGTCAATGCCGACAATGCCGGCGGCATGATCGGCTATCTGCTCATGACACGACTGCTGTGTCCGTTAATCGGCGGCTTCGGCGCCACCATCATGATGGCGGTCCTCGCGGCGGTGACGCTGGTGCTTGCGATCGGGCTCCGGAACCTCGTTTCGGCGCTGGTAGCGCTTTGGCGCTGGTCGATCGCCGGCATATCCCGCAAGCCGGCTCCGCCGATCGACGGCAACGCCGAAGACCTCGCGCGTTACGAACGCGAACAGGCGGAATACCTCGCGGCGATCAAAGCGAAGGAAGACGCCGCCGCCCAGGCACGTGCCGAGAGGGAGCGCATCAAGGCCGAGAAGCTTGCGGCGAAGGAGGCGGAGCGTGCGGCGAGGGAGGCGGAGCGCGCGGCGAGGGAGGCAGAGAAGAAGTCGAAGTCTGAAGTCGAAGAGAAGAAGGCGGGCGTCATTTCTCAACCTCAACCTCAGGCCTCAACCTCTCCGGCGGCGCCGGAGTCACCAGAGGACAAGGGTCCGTACATCCTGCCTGGAGTGGACCTCCTCTCTCCGCTCAAGACTTCCGCCGCCGATCATTCCGACGTAGACGTGATGAGCAACCGCATCATCAACACGCTCAAGCTATACAAGATCGACGCGACGCTGAGCTTTACGGTGCAGGGTCCGGTAATCACAAAATACGCGATCAAGCTTTCCGAGGGCACGCCTTACTCCAGCGTCACCAAACACGAGCTTGAGCTCATGGGCGCCCTTCACGCGAAGTCGCTGCGTATCGAAGCCCCGATTCCGGGCAAGGAAGAGGTCGGCATCGAAGTGCCTAACGCCAAGCCCGCGGGCATCTCATTCCGCGAGATCTTCGAATCGAACGCCTGGAAGATCGCCAACTCGAAGATGGAGCTGCCGTTGCTGTTCGGCAAGGACGCCTCCGGCAAGGAGCTCATCGCCGATCTCGCCTCGATGCCGCACATGCTCGTCGCCGGTGCGACCGGACAAGGCAAATCCGTATGTCTTAACTCGCTGCTGTGCGGACTCCTCATGACGCGCACGCCCGAGCAGCTGAAGCTCATCATGGTGGATCCGAAGTCCGTCGAATTCGCAGCTTACGCGAAGATCCCGCACCTGCTCATCCCGGTTATCGCGGACAACAACAAGGTCGTCAAGGCGCTGATGTGGGCGGTGGTCGAAATGGAGAAGCGGCTCAAGCTCTTCACCCGCGCCAGGGTCCGTAACATCTACGACTTCAACCACCGCAAGTCGTTCACGCAGACGGACATGTTCGGCAACGACACCGAAGTCGGCGCCAACATGCCAAAGACGCTCCCTTATATCGTCATCATCATCGACGAAGTCGCCGACCTCATGATGCAGTGCGCCAAGGTCGTCACTCCGCCGATCAGTCGCATCGCGGCGAAGGCACGTGCGGCCGGCATCCACCTTATCCTCGCCACCCAGCGTCCCGATGCCAAGATCATCACCGGCTCCATCAAGGCGAACATTCCTGGCCGCGTCGCCTTCAAGACGGCCTCGTCCGTTGACTCGCGCACGATTCTTGACGACTCCGGCGCCGAAAGCCTGATCGGTCGCGGCGACATGCTCTTCAAAGGCAAGGACGGCATCCTCACCCGCGCGCAAGGGTCTTGGATTTCTGACGAAGAGATCGCCAACGTCACTGCGTTCATCGAGGAACACTCGAATCTGCAGTACGACGACAAGTTCGCAAAGAACCTCGCGCGCGTGCAGGAGGCGGGCGTTGAAGATCCGTTCGCCGACATGAACGAAGAGGACGCGAAGCAGGCTCGCGCCGAACAGCGCGAACAGATCAAGGCCGCGGCGAACGCCGACGACTTCAAGAAGGCCGTCGAATGCGTGATCAACACCAAGCGCGCCTCGACCTCGCACTTCCAGCGGCAGATGGGCTGGGGCTACAACCATGCGGCAAAGATCCTCGATCAGCTCACCGAGCGCGGCATTGTCGCCCCGCAAGAGGGTATGGGCTCGCGCCGCATCATCATGGACGAGGATCAGATGATCGCGATCCTGCACGAAGGCGAAGGCGGAAACGAGTCGGAGCCGGGAGCCGAATCTGAAGGAAGCGACGACACTGGTCTTCAACTCGAGACTCCAACTTCAACTGATCTAACACCGGAGGAATAACACATGGAATTCGGAAAGACACTGCGTGAAGCCCGCGAAGCCAAGGGATACTCGATCGCCCAGCTTGCCGAGATGACCCACATCATGAGCCAGGCCATCGAAGGTCTTGAAAACGAGGACTTCAAAAAGATTCCGGCGCCGATTTACGGGCGCGGATTCGTGAAGCTCTGTTGCCAGGCCCTCGACCTCGAAGCGAAGCCGATGATCGACGAGTTCATGGCCATCTACTCCGGCGAGAAGCCCCCGGCGAAGCACATATCGATTCCGGCTTCGAAGCCGATTGTCGAAGAACCGGTTGCTCCGGCTCCCGTTATCGAAGAGACGCCGGCTCCGTCCGTTCCGCAACACGACCTCTTCGGGCAGCCCGTCAGCCCGCAACCGGCAGTCAGCGGTCCGCTCCCCGTAACCCCGCAGCCCACTGCACCCGCGAAGACCGTCAGCCGCTTCGCTCCGCCGACCTCCGAAGCGACCTACACCCGTCCCGCCCTTGAAATGCCGGCGATTCCGTGGCGGCTCGTCATGCTCATTGTCGCCGCGATCGCCGTGATCTGGTTGATTGTCGCCGGCTGCAACTCGCTCTATCGCTCGCTCAGCAGCGAAGGCGGGGTGTCCGCACCATCTCAGAACGAACAGAAGGACAGCCCTTCTAACGACCTCGAGAAGCAGTCCGTCGCTCCCAAGGCGCAACGGACCCCGAAGCCGGTGAAGCCACTTTACATCGATTAATCCTAAAACACCAGAAACGAAAGAAGCATTATAATGGAAGTCGTTATCTGCAAGACCAAAGAAGAAGCCTCCAAGCTCGCCGCGGAAATGATCACCGCGCAAGTCAAGAAGAATCCGAAGACCGTGCTCGGACTCGCCACCGGTTCCACGCCCGTCCTCATGTACAATGAGATGGCCAAGGCCGTCAAGGCGAAGAAGGTCAGCTACAAGCAGGTCAAGAGCTGGAATCTCGACGAATATTACGGACTCGCCGGCACCCATGACCAGAGCTATCGTTACTTCATGAACGAGAACCTCTTCAAGAAGATCGACATCCAGATCAAAAACACCCATGTCCTCAATGGGCTCGCCAAGGATCCGGTCAAGGAATGCGCCGCGTACGAGAAGCAGATCAAAGCCGCCGGCGGCATCGACCTCCAGGTGCTCGGCATCGGGTCCGACGGACACATCGCGTTCAACGAACCCGGCACTTCACTGAAGAGCCGCACTTCGATCGTGTATCTCACCCCTTCGACGGTGAAGGACAACGCGCGCCTCTTCTTCAAGGGCGACATGAAGGCCGTTCCGAAGAGCGCCCTTTCCATGGGCGTCGGCACGATCTGTGAAGCGAAGAAGATCATCCTCCTCGCGTTCGGCGAAAACAAGCAGGACGCCGTCAAGGGCTGCGTCGAGGGTCCGATGACCCAGTTCTGCACCGCTTCCGCCCTTCAGGCGCACAACGACTGCTGGATTTTCTGCGACGAAGCCGCAGCGAAGAAACTCAAACTCAAAAAGTACTACGCCTGGCGCTCCGCCACCAAACTCGGGAAATAAAGCCTATGAACGAAGAAGGTTTCGTCTCCTTCGAGTGTGAACACTGTCACACTGCCATTGAAGCCTCTGCCGATCTGATCGGCGAGGCGACAGAATGCCCGGCATGCGGACAGAAGATCGTCATCCCCGCCAATTGCGGGGATGACGTGATACGCCACGGAGCCGATGATGACGACTCCAGAAGCCTGCAAGCGGAAAAGAGCAGGACCATTCGTATAGAACTCGAAGACATCTGATACGATGGCTAAAAAGAAGAAGAAGTCCAAATCCAAGTCTCGGCGTATATCTCGGAGACTGACGTTGGTCATGGTTCCGTTTGCGATCGCATTCGCAGCGGCTGGCGACTGGTTCGTGCACCACTCCGGCAAATGGATTGACGCCAAATGCGAGTCTTATCCGGCGTTCGTCACCGCGCCGCTCCTCGCCGTCGGCAATCCCGTCGGCGACATGACAGACGCGCTCGGACTGACCGGACATGATGCCGTGTACGAATATGACGAACCAGCGCCAGAAGGCGAAACCCTCTTCGCAGGAATACCTAGACGCACTGGCCTCCCCGCTCCGACCGACATCCGCATCCTCGACCGCGGCGATTTCGTCGTCGGCTGGTCAGACAAACTCCGCCATCCCGTCTGGTGCGCGTATCACGTAATCAAGGATGGTAAATACGAAGTCGGACAACGTCCTAACTTCACCAGAGACCGTGCCGTCGAAGCCTGCCCTGCAGCCTCTACCTATGAACGCAGCGGCTATGACCGCGGACACATGGTGCCGAACTACGCGATTGCTACTAGATACGGACAGGACATGCAGAAGCGCACCTTCCTCATGTCGAACATCGCACCACAGTCCCCCGCCCTCAACCGCGGCGTCTGGCGTCAGGTGGAACACCGCATCGCCGATCTTTGGACTGCCAGATACGGAGAAATCTGGGTGATCGTCGGCTGCATCTCAGGCAACCGCAACGGCGAGACCCTGAGCGGTACCGACATCGATGTTCCAGGTCAGTTTTATCAGATCGTCATCGCCCAGGAAGGTTACGACATCCGAGCGTTCGCATTGCTTTTCAATCAGGAAGTAGACTGGGACGCCTGGCCGACACGTCACCTCGTCACCATCGATGAAATCGAAGAACTCTCCGGTATCGACTTCCTACCTGATCTTCCTGGATTCATTCAAGAGCCACTTGAAGCAGAGCTTCCATCCCGGCTCTGGCCGATCCGTAAGATAGACGCCTTCAAACAGATAGCCTTGCGCTTCAGCCGTTAAAGAACACGTGCACAGCCCAAGTATCCATCGCCGAAATCAAAATCTCAATAGCCACACGGTATTGTAGAGTCCAGAGCAGGCATCGTCCGAATGTACTGAAACAAAGCAATTACGCGGAAATACGATTTCCGCACATCCTTCACCACGCAAGCGCAGTAAGCGCGTCGCTCATCAGCCGAGCAGCTACCTCGTCACGATCTTTCGGCGAAGCCGATCCGAGTACCACGGCGATCGCACGTCTCCCGTTTCTCACGCCGGTAATCACGATAGAGCTTCCGCCGGCGTTAATAAATCCAGTTTTAAGTCCGTCAATAGCCTCAGTCCCATCCGGATTAACCACCTTCAGCTTATCCCTGACCATCACGTTATTGTGATTAGTCCAGCATATCTGGCGCCTTGTCTTGCCGTCAATTACCGGTTTTCCCATCGCGGTAACATGCCATTCCTTCAGTGATGTATACCGTAGGATCTCAGGATGCTGACGCAACAACGCAACAGACATCCGCGCAAGATCTCGACAGGTAGAATAGTTGAAGTGACGCTCCGCCTCCCAGGGCGGCGGAGGCAGTCCGTTAGGATTGAAGTACCTCGTATTCTTCATCCCCAACCGCATGGCCTTAGCGTTCATGCGCGCGACAAACGCAGTCACACTTCCAGCGCACCTTTCGGCCAAGAACAACGCGGCATCATTGGCGCTGTTGACCATCAGCGCCTTGAGCATTTCATCCACCGTCATCGACTCCCCGACACGAAGCCCAGTACAACTAGGCTGCCGAAAATGCCGGTCCGACCGACTGCGTTCTGGACTAACAGTCACCTTGTTCGTTAGCGACAGTCTCCCGTCCGCGATGTCATCCAAGACGATGAACGCCGTCATCAGTTTAGTGACGGACGCTGGATACGCCTTAACATCTGCCCTATCCTCCGACAGTACCGCACCCGTCTCCGCATCAACCGCTATCGTCCCCATGTACGGTACACGCACATAAGGCGAAATCGGTTTAACGGCGGCGAATACCGAAACCGTCGCACAAAGAACGGTGCAGAATGTCATCAGCGAATGGTTGTCCTGGTCGCTTTGACGACAGCCTTCCAGAGCGCTTGGGAATCCGCGGACTTAAGAATGTTGTCTCTAGAATCCTTCTTGGCGAAAGCCTGAGCCAGCCCAGAGACAAGCCGGAGATAGAACGCCGAAACCGCGACCGGGATCGCGGAAAGACACACGATATGCACCGTCTCGCCAGCCCAATCTATGCCTTCCTTGGATACGCCGATCGCAAGCGTCAGCGCTCCGCCTTCAACCCCGCGCACGTGAGGCAACGCCACGCCGCCGTCCATCGCGGTCGAAAGCACCGCCTCGCGATCCATCGCCGCAGAGACGAGACTGTCGGCATTGGTAATGAACTTGCCGTCCTCCATCACCTGCGCAAGACGCGAAATCGCCTCTTCACGGGATACCGCACCGAGATCAGCCACCATAAGCGTACTGTCGGAGAACCTGGAAATGCCTGTTCTGGGTTCATCGGAACGCTCGGCGACGTTATGGGCCGCATCAGCTTCATCAGCGAATAGTACCCGCCCGCAGCTCGAACAGGTGACGAGATGCTGCGCCTGACGGATCTGCTGACTCTGGGCGATCGGCACCTGCATACCGCAAGCGGAGCAGCAACCATTGGACATCGCCGCGAGAACAATATGATTCTTCTTGTAAAGGCGATCGTAGAGCGCCGCCGCCTGCGGAACGAGTTTCTGCTGGAGCTCGTTAATTGAATCGTTCAGCTGGTCAAGATGGCTACCATCTCCGGTCTGATGATGTTCGTCTCGGGTAAGAACCAGCTCCTGAAGCTGGCGCATGATATTAATCTGGCTTTTCATTTATGTTTCTTCTTCTCAATAAAGATACGAATGAGGCTCTGAATCATCTCACTTGCCAAACGGACTCGTCCGCTTCATTAGACTTGAGAATTTGACCGCTTCGATGGAATCCTCAAGCGACAACGGGAACGGCGCCGCAATACGCACCGTATCGTAAACGTGCTTCCAAAAGGCCGCAAGCCCGTACGGCGTACTCGGAGGAAGACGCACCGCAATATCTACGACCGGGATCTCCTCATGCATGTCTCGAATCGGCGGCGTGCGAACCGACGAACGGCGCCGCGGCAGTCTGTAATCAGGATCGATTACATGTAAAACACCTTCAGGCGAACCAGGCTGCACTCGGAAACTACCGCGTTCACCGAGAATCTCGAAAGACGGACGCCGGATTCCAGGAAGAGAGCCGCCGTTGTACTCGATGTCAACCGTAAGCGTTCCACGCGTCTTGAGAGCGACATGACAACAATCCTCTGCATCGCCAAGCGACGCGACACGGCGAAGTTCACTCCATAACTGAACCGGCGGCATGGTCAACAACTTCAACGCCTGGATCGTAAGGTCGGGCATCGCATACCACGCGGCGCCTCCGCCGAGCCGCTTTACCGTCTGCCAGTCGTCACGACGAATGTAATCCTCCTTGCAGATCCTGATCTGGTAAATCTCGCCGAGCCGCGGGTCAGACATCATCTGCTTTGCCAACAGAAAATCAGGCGCGAAGATGCCACGGTTGAAAACTATCAGCCGATTCTTTGATTTCACCGCCTGCCCACGCAACATGTTCGCATCCTCAAGCGTAAGCGCCATCGGAGACTCCAAAAGCGTCCAGAAACCCTTCTTCAACGACATCATCGCATGCTTCACGTGGTCGCGAGAACAGGTCGTGATGTCGACAAGATCAATGTCATGCTCATCGAGCATGTCACGGAACTGACGGAACATCCGCGCCTTGGGGAAATCGCTCAACAGATTGTCCCTACGGTCCTTGACAATGTCACACGCCCCAACCAAGTCAAACAAAGCCGGATGCTTACGAAAAACCGGATAGTGATCGGCATACATCGCTCTTCCGCAGCCCATGACCGCGACCTTCAGCGGTGGACGCTGATAGTTAGCGACTGTCACCTTCATTTTTTCACGATCTCCGTAATTGCCGAAAGGAACTGCGCAACATCCTTGAACTGACGGTAAACGCTCGCGAAACGAATGTACGCGACCTCGTCAACCCGATAAAGTTCGTTCATCACGAGCTCCGCTATCTTTTCGGCTGGCACCTCGTCGCCTTCAATGTTGCGAACCACATTGTCAATCATCGTGCGAATCTGTTCATCGGAAACCGGGCGCTTGCCGCAAGCGATGCGAATCGCCTTGTCAACCTTCGAACGGTCAAACGTCTGACGCGTGCCGTCACGCTTGATGACCAACACCTCGTCACGATCGATCTCTTCGTAGGTCGTAAAGCGATAACCGCACTTCTGACACTCGCGGCGACGACGAATAGCCGCACCCTCGCGCGCCGCACGCGAATCCAGTACCTTGTCGTCATCTGCTTGACACTTAGGACATTTCATGATCTACCCCTCAGCCTTCAATCTCTTTCCCCTTGCCGCACATCGTGCAATGCCGACAATCAAGATTAATTGGAAGCGGCGCCGGAGACCCGTGACGACGGGCATTCCAGGCCGCAACATGGTTAATAAGCGCCAACAACAGCCCGAGCACAATGAACCCTCCAGATGGAAGAATCGCGAGTGCCACCGGCCCAGGATTCAAATTTTTGAACACCAACCCTCCCCAGACCGTAAGCGTGCCAGCTCCGACAATCTCACGAACCGATGCAATCAGCGAAAGCGCAAGTGCAAAACCGACGCCCGAACCGAGCCCGTCAGCCAGCGAATCAATAACCGTATTCTTGCACGCAAAAGCCTCAGCACGCCCAAGAATGATGCAATTCACCACAATCAACGGAATAAAGATGCCAAGCGACTTCGAAAGATCCGGAAGATACGCCTGCATCAGAAGATCAATGGCTGTAACGAACGTCGCGACAATCACAATATAGCACGGAATGTGGACCGCACTTGGAATGACTTTACGAAGAGCAGAGACAAGCCCGTTTGAACAGATCAGCACAAAGGTCGCAGCCATTCCCATGCCAATGGCGTTCTCCAGCGTCGTCGTAACCGCTAGCGTAGGACACAGACCCAACACCAGACGGAACGTCGGGTTGTTCTTGAAGATTCCATACCAAAATGCCAGCCAAGTTTTCATATCTCTTATAGTATAGAAAAAATCCTGAGGAATATCAACTCGAAAATCAGGCTAAACCAGGCTAAACTCGTCAGCAACACCTGACATGAACATTCCCGCCGCGATTTGCAGCAAAGCGCTGGCATTAAATCAAGACGGGCAATGCGATTTGCAGGCTCTGCACTCTGAATCGCAGACCACCTGCAGCATGTCGCCGCTTATACCGCCTCCAGCCGAAGAGATTTCAAATCCAGAATACGCTGATTGGAACTGCCGCGGAAACGCAATGAAATATCCTTTAGTTCCTCGATAAAAGGGCCGTCCACGAGCACATCAACCATAGACAGAAACTCGTCCGTAACCTCGCACCGCCATCTATAAGACGAACCCTCCGCCATTCCCAATTCCTCATTCCTACTTCCTAACTTCTCCCACACACATCCCGTATAAACCCAAAGCGTCTTCTTCTTTCCAAATTTCGCACGAAAACGACGAAGAAACGGCACCAAAACCCGCTGATTTGCAGGTTCCATCGGTTCTCCGCCTAGCAGCGTCAGCCCTGCGATAAAGTCTGGCTCGAGCGACTTCAGAATTGAATCCTCGACCGCACTAGTGAAAGGCTCGCCGTAATCGAAGGCTTGAGCCTCTTCGTTGAAGCAGCCCTTGCAGTGATGAGTGCAACCGGAAACGAAAAGAGAGACTCGCACTCCCTCTCCGTTCGCGATATCACAGGTACGGATGGATGCGTAGTTCATGGAATTAGGGGTAGACCAGCGATGCCTGTGTAGGATGGAATAAAACTCTCCACCCTACACCTGCACCTGCACTTCACGAAACGTGAAGAACCCTCTCCTTGATTTCCTGCGTGCGGCCCTGGTTCCAGAACTGAGATCCGATGTAACCACAGGTACGACGGGCCACATTAAGTTTCGACTCGTCGGTATTGCCGCACTTCGGACACTTCCAGATGAGCTTGCCGCTCTCGTCCTTCACGATTTCGATCTCGCCATCGAAGCCGCACACCTGGCAGTAGTCGGACTTGGTGTTGAGCTCGGCATACATGATGTTGTCGTAGATGTACTGCATGATCGAAAGAACCGCCGGCAGGTTGTTCTGCATGTTCGGCACTTCGACGTAGCTGATCGCGCCGCCGGGCGAGAGCTTCTGGAACTTCGCCTCGAGCTCGAGCTTCTTGAACGCGTCGATCGGCTCGGTGACGTGCACGTGATAGGAGTTGGTGATGTAGTTCTTGTCCGTCACGCCCTTCACCACGCCGAAACGCTTCTGCAGGCACTTCGCGAACTTGTAGGTCGTCGATTCGAGCGGAGTTCCGTAAAGCGAATAGTCGATATTCTCGTCGGCTTTCCACTTGGCGGTATACTCATTAAGCTTCTTCATCACCTCAAGGCCAAAGGACTCACCTTCCGGCTCAGTGAGCTTCTTACCCGTCATCTCGAAAACGCACTCCCAAAGCCCAGCATAGCCGAGCGAGATCGTGGAATAGCCGCCGTGGAGGTACTTGTCGATCTTCTCACCCTTCTTAAGCCGCGTGAGCGCACCGTACTGCCAGAGGATCGGCGCCGCATCGGACAACGTGCCGGTAAGCCGCTCGTGCCGGCACTGCAACGCCTTGTGACACAATTCACAACGCTCGCCGAAGATCTCCCAGAACCTATCCATGTCCTTGTTGGCGGAAAGCGCGATGTCAACCAGATTGATGGTGACGACACCCTGGTTGAAGCGACCGTAGTACTTGCCCTTGCCAGTCTCCGGATCCACATAGGGAGTAAGGAACGAACGGCACCCCATGCAGGTGTATACGTTACCGTTACCGTTCTTGTCAACCTTGTACTCAAGCATCTTCTTCGCGGAAATGTAATCGGGCACCATGCGCTTCGACGTACACTTCGCCGCGAGCTTCGTGAGCTCCCAGTAGGGCGTGCCTTCACGGACATTCTGCTCCTCGAGCACGTAGATGAGCTTCGGGAACGCCGGCGTGATGTAGACTCCCTGCTCGTTCTTGACGCCCTTGATGCGCTCGTTGAGGACCTCTTCGATAATCATCGCGAGATCCTGCTTCTCCTGCTCGTTGCGCGCCTCGCCGAGATACATATAGACGGTCACGAACGGGGCCTGTCCGTTAGTCGTCATCAGCGTCACAACCTGGTACTGGATCGTCTGCACGCCCTTCTCGATCTCCTTACGGACCCGCTTTTCGACGATCGCGTTGAACTTGTCGGCCGGCATCGTCACCCCCGCCTCTTCGCACTCCTCCTGAAGCTCCTTGCGGATCACCTGACGCGAAACGTCGACGAACGGGGCGAGGTGGGTAAGCGAGATGGA
This sequence comes from uncultured Verrucomicrobiota bacterium, assembly GCA_945483525.1. The sequence continues at coordinate 1,148 of CALYRV010000034.1, read as the reverse complement.
CTGCCCGCCGTACTGGTTCGAGGCGACCTGCGCGATAATCTGCGTCGCGATGTTGCACGCAGTGGAGAAACTCTTGGGCTTCTCGATCATCGTCCCAGATATAACCGTTCCGTTCTGCAGCATATCCTCAAGATTAACAAGGTCGCAGTTATGCATATGCTGCGCATAGTAATCCATGTCATGGAAATGGATGAGACCGTCCTTATGCGCCTGCACGACATCCTCCGGCAACAACAAACGTGCCGCGACATCCTTCGAGACCTCTCCCGCCATGTAGTCGCGCTGCACCGAATTGATCGTCGGATTCTTGTTGGAGTTCTCCTGCTTCACATCCTCGTTGTTGCACTCAATGAGCGAGAGGATCTGCTTGTCGGTCGTGTTCGCGTGACGCAACAACTGCTGCTTGTAACGATAGACGATGTACTTCTTCGCAATCTCCTTGGCACCAAACTCCATCAGCTTCGTCTCAACGACATCCTGAATCTCTTCAACCGTCATCGCACGATCACGCGCCGCGCACACGCCCGCGACTTCCTCCGCGATCAGCTTGATACGGCCCTCGCTCAACGCGTCCTTGTAATCCACAACCGCCGAGGCCTTGCGGATCGCGTTCTCAATCTTCGTAACGTCGAATACCACTTCCTGACCGCTACGCTTGATGATCTTCATCGACTTCATAGTTTTAGCTGTTTTTATTAGTTGTTATGATTTTTACGGCGCAAATATACCTTCTATAGGGGTCTTGAACAATATGATACACTAAATCTTGTATGTGCGCAAGGGGGAAATTATAAAAAGTTTTCAACAGGTTGTGTACATCAACCGTTTGAAATACAAGAAATTGTGTATCTCTGATAAAAAACTCAAATTCTCGCTCAATTGCCTTATATCTTCACTTTTATTCACTTTTAGATACTATGCCGAAGTCTAAGACAATCATGCGTCACAGAGCCATCTCGGACTCAGCCACAATATCACTTCTTGAGGCGGTCGCGGAGGTCTTTGTCGCGGAGTTTGCGGTGGAAAGTAATGGCGAAACGATGCGCTTCGTCACGAAGGCGAGTGCAGACGAAAAGCGACTGGGAGTCGCGGGGAAGGAGAATTGAGTTGGAGTTAAGAGTTGGAGTTGGAGAAAGGCGGGACTCAGG
>CALYRV010000033.1 GCA_945483525.1 uncultured Verrucomicrobiota bacterium | reverse complement strand
GACCCATCGGCCGTCCCTGCGAAGGTGGAGAGGTCCGTATCGTGGATAAGACCGAAAACGGCGTCGGCGAGCTTCAGGTGAAGGGTCCGAACGTCATGAAGGGCTACTTCCACAATGAGAAGGCCACGAAGGAATCGTTTGACGGCGAGTGGTTCATGACCGGCGATCTTGCGTCGCAGGATGAAGAGGGTTATCTCACGATCCGCGGGCGCAAGAAAGCGCTCATCGTCAACCGCGAGGGCAAGAACATCTATCCCGAAGAGGTCGAGAAGGTGATCGCCGCCGATCCTGCGGTGGCGGACATCATCGTCGTCGGCTATACCAATGGCGGACTTCCCGGAGAACGCGTAGGCGCGATTTGTTATCCGAATGTCGACTTCTACAAGTCACAGAACAAGGGTGTCGAGCCGGATTGGTGTGAAATCGAGAAGGATGTCTCCAAGCGTGTGCAGGAGCGTTCCGCGGAACTTGCCGACTATAAGCGTGTTCGCAAGGTCGTGGTCAAGCACGAGCCGCTGGAGCGCACCTCGATTGGCAAGGTCCGTCGCGTCACTTATAAGGGCACCATCGACGAGCCGTGATAAAGTGAAGAGTGAAGAGTTGTGGAGGTATTAGTATTTCTACAATGGCCTGAGAAGTGTTTTCGGGCGAACGCAGACGACCTAAAGTATCTCAGGTCGCTCCTGCGGGGGCGGGCGAAGGTGGTTCAAGCCAAGACGGAGAGGTCTTTCTTGGCGGCGCTTCCGCGGGCTACTCATGTGATCACTTGGCATTTTAAGTCGGAATGGTACGCGCATGCTCCTAAGCTGAAGCTGGTCGCCACTCCCGCCGCCGGTCGCGAGCTTGTCGATCCTCCCCCGTCCGTTGTCTGCTCACGGTCTCTGGCTCCGGCCGTTCATCACGGCGGTTTTCACGGGGCGATCATTTCCGAGACTGTACTTGCGTTCGTCCTTGCGTATGCGCACGGGTTCTTCGCGTCCGAGCCGTTATGGCCGAGAAGTCTTCGGGCGGAGAAGACGATGGATGTTGCAGGCACCAGGGCGGTAATCATAGGCTATGGGCGCATCGGCAAGGCCATAGCTGCGCGACTTTCCGATTTCGGGGTGTCGGTGCGCGGCCTTTCCCACTCTGAGTGTGATCTGCTACGTACAAGGTGCAAGGTGCGGGGTGCAGGGTGTCGTTCCGCACTCCGCGCCCTGCATTCCACACTCTGCTCGGCTGACTGGCTGATCCTCGCGTTGCCGTCCGATACTGGAACGGATGATTTTCTCGATGCCAGGCTAATATCGATGCTCTCAAAGAAATGTGTCGTGGTCAATGTGGGGCGTGGCAATGCGGTTGACGAACGGGCATTGCTCTCGGCGCTTCGGAGCGGCAGGATTGCCGCGGCGTATCTTGACGTGTTCAAGCACGAGCCGACGGTGTTGGCGAAGCATGTCGCCAAGCTCTCGAAAGCGGAGCGAAAATACGATATTGCGGCGATGTCTGCCGCGGAATTGCCTCGGAACTTGATTCGCACTCCGCATGGAAGCGCGTTCTCGCCTGGATATATCAAGGCGGCGTTTAAGGAGCTGAAGAATGAGTCGCTCATTTGAGGTTCATTCCGTTGAAGAGACCTGGGCCGTGGCTCGGGAGTTCGCCAAGGGCCTCAGAGCAGGGGACGTGGTGTGTCTCGAAGGAGATCTCGGTGCCGGCAAGACCACGTTCACCCAGGGTCTTGCGGCGGCGTTGGGTGTGCCTGGTCGAGTGAATTCGCCGACTTTCTGTATTGTGCAGGAACACCGTGGGTCGGTTCTTCTGGTTCATATGGATCTGTATCGGTTGCATGGCGAGGACGATGTGGTCGCAATCGGTTGGGAGGATTATCTTGCCGAGGGCGCGATTTTGGTCGTCGAGTGGCCGGAGCGGGCTGGAAACCTGATTCCTTCCTCGGCCAGGAGGGTGGAGATTCGTCACCTTGAGGGTGATGAATGTCGTCGCATCTGTATTGACAAATGATGCCTGTTTTGGGTATAATATAAGCATAAATGGCAAAAATGTCTTCAGTGGTTGGCTGCTGTCTTCAGTGGTTGATTCTCGCGTGTGCGTGCGCGAGCACGTGTGGTTGCTACACGGTGACTCACCTTTTCACGAAAGAGGAGCCGGTGGATGTGGCGGCGATGGCGAAATACTGGGATGGTCCGCGTATCGGTCCCGGCGTGTCCCTTAATGTCGTCGTCAGTTCTGGAGCCATCCAGCCTGTGCAGATGAAACTGATAGTGGATCAGAACGGTGATGTTACGCTTCCGCACCTGTTGCAGAATCCTGTGCACTGTGACGGGTTGTCGCTCGACGATCTCAAGCAAAAACTGATAAAGGAGTATTCGGTTTATTATCGTCAGCCGCTCGTTTCGGTGACTTTCGGCGAATACGATGGTCGTGGGGTGAGTCCGTGGGGCACGGTTATGGTGATGGGAGAGGTGATGATTCCCGGGCCTGTGAACATGCCTTCGACGATGGATCTTACGGTGACCAAGGTGTTACAGCTTGCGGGCAATCTCAAGCCTTACGCGGACAAGACGGCGATTGTCGTGACTCGCTGTGACAAGGAGGGGCGTCGTTCGCGTACGAAGATTGATCTCCGGGACATCGGTCAGGGAGGCCGTGCGGACCTGGATATGGTGCTTAGGGCTGGTGATGTCGTATACGTCCCCGAGTCGTTTTTGTGATTTACGATAATTACGGAGAAAGTTGAAATGAAAAAACTGGTACTTGCGACGGCGTTGACGATGGTTATCGCTTCTGTGCAGGCGATGTCGCTGGCTGAGGCTAAGGGCAAGATCGGTGCGGTGATTGATGATCCTTCGGAGATGGCTGCCGTGATGAAGCAGTTGTCGGCCGAAGATCAGAAGTCCTTCGTTGCTGAAGTCAACGGGGCGATCGCGAAGATGCCGGGCAGCGCCGAGGAAAAGGCCGCCAAGGCCAACAATGTCAATCGCGCCGCGGTCAAGAATGCGGCCAAGGGCAATGCCAGTGCGCTGATTGCAGAGGTGTTCGCCACCGCTCCGGTTGAGTCGCTGGCGCTCATCAACGAAACGTTTGCAAAGGATGTTCTTAATCGTGCGGCTGATCCGAAGCAGACTTTTACCGATGATCAGTTCGTGAAGATCTCCAAGAAGGTCATGAAAGACGTCAACTCTCGTCTCGCGGGTTCCGAAGATGCTGGAGTCCGCGGTGCGTTCGCCGTTCTGACGTTGGTTCGCGCTTCCAACGGTTCGCCAGCATCGCTTGCGAACGAACTTGCCGATACTCTCGGCGACAACGCGGCGACGGCGAAGAACGAGTGGCTGCCAGCTGCGTTGTCCAATCCTGCTAATTACGATCCGATGCTCTCCGGCACTGATGTCGAAAAAGCTCCTGACATCAAGCTCGCGCTCAATATTGCCGGTCCTCAGCGTCATTTCGTGTTGCTCTCTGCGGTTATCGCCGGAGCTTCTGATCCGCTTGCTGCGGCTGATGACGGCTTTGGCGACTTGTCGCAGAATCAGACGGTTGACGGTGGTATTTACACTCTTCCTCGTTCGACTGAACAGGTGCCATGGAATCCAGATATCCCTCGTGGGTATAATTGGCAGAATTTCGGGCGTTGATTTCTAAGGAAGGACTCAGAAAAATGAAGAAGATTCTCCACGTTCTTGCATTGCTTATCGCCGGAACGGTCCTTGCTGAGGATGGTTTTCTTGCTCGTCCGTCGGGCATCAAGTTCAACCGGCTTACGCTGCGTCCGTATGTTTCGTTTTCCTATACCTTCGACTCGAATCCCGATTGTGGTAAGAAGGGTGCGATGAACTCGTCGTACTGGACGGCGAACCCTGGTGTCGGTCTTACCTACGATGGCGAGAACTGGAAGCTCAACGGAAACGCTTACTACATGTATCATGCGTTCTCGTCGGGCGAGGCTTCGTCGTTGAATAACCACAGTTACGGTGAGCAGCTCGGTTTCTTCTGGTCGGATATCGTCAATCGTGGTAAGGGTTGGGCGTTGTCAATCAACGAGCGGTATATGAAGGTCAATCAGAATGATGATTTTGCGCATAGCGATGGCAAGGGTCTCTGGCGCGATCGTCAGCAGTTTGATGCGGGCATCGTCTTACAGCGCCGTTTCAATGAAACCTTGTATTCTGCGGTCAACGCCGGATTTTACTGGATTGATTACGAGAATGATCCCAAAGCGTATGGTCCGCTTTACGGCTGGGAGCGTTGGTCTGCTGGCGCTGAAGTCGGTGTTCGCGCTTGTAAATGGGCGGATGTCTTCCTGGCTGGTGGATATCAGCGCTTTACTCAGGATTCCCCCCATGGCCTTAGTCTTAAGAACGCCTCTGACGGGTGGACGGCGCATGCCGGCGCGACCGGGGATCTGTCTGAGAAGCTGACTTATCGGGTTTCCGGCGGTGTGTCTACTTTCCACTACGCTGGTGCAGACGATTCAGCAGGATTTACTTACGAGGCTAGCATCAAGTGGAAGATCACCGACACTCTCATGACCTCGCTCCTTGCTTCCAGTTACTATCATCCGTCGGAGCGTGAGGCCGGCTCGGCGGTCCGTTGCGATTCCATCAGCTGGGGTATTGCTAAAGCGTTGGTCCGTAATAAGCTTAATGCCACGTTCGATGTCGCTTATCGCCACGATACCCATGTATATACCTATCGCAATGGGTCCGATTGGGATATCAACTTGCTGACCGCACGTCTCAGTGTCAACTATATAGTCAATCGTCTTATTACGGTGTTCGCTCGCGGCGAGTTCCAGGATGAAATGAATGAAGGTGTGGTGGGCAATCGTTATGACTACGACCGTTGGCGCGCTACGCTCGGAGTGAAGTTCACGTATTGAGGTGTTGGCGTTCCTTTCCAATAGAGCTACAGCGGCGCACTTGGCCCTCGGGGCGGTGGCGCCGCTCGTGCTATGTAAATACTTCGGTGCCGGCGCGGTGTTGGCTGCGTTGCTTTGGATTTCTTTGGTTGCGGCGGTATGGGCGTTTATGGCTCCGGCAAAGGGAGAGGAAGAGCGTTCGTCCGAAGCGCGTCGTCGTTTCTTTGAGGATGCTCTTGGCGATCCGTTTTTCTGGGTTGCATTGCTGTTGATCGGTTATGCGGCATTGGTTGCATTGAACGGGGGGGTCGCTTTGGAGTATGACCTCGAACAGTCGGTGTGGCGGCTGATTACGCCGACGCTGCCGCGATTGCCAGGCGGTGTTACGGGTGCGGGCGGACTTCATTTTGCTTCAGCGGTGATCGTTCTAGTAATTTATCCGGCTGTGGCATATGCTCTCGACGCAAGGCAATCTGTATGCTTCGCGCTGTTTGCAGTCACCATCGTTACCGTGGACGCGGTTTTTGCGCATGCTTCTGGTGTCGGAATATCTGGAGAGCGAGCGGCGGCATACGGATTGTGGTCTCTGGTTGCCGCAAGCGTGCTGTTCTCCGCCGAACGTACCTGCAGCCGCCCGAAGGAGTTGATTGCGTCCATTATGCTAGCCGGTTGCCTGGCGGCATTGCTGTTTTCTGGTCGGCCCGCGTTGGCTTTCATATTCGTGTCTGCACTGGTGTTGATGACCTTGTTGTTTGTCGTTTTCGCCTTCCCCGGTCTGCGGTTCCAGGGAGCGGTGCGCGCGATCGTGCTGATTTCGGTTTCAGGTTTCATTGCGGCCATGCTTTATAAGTGGCGAGTCGGTGATTGGATGGCCTTGATTCCGAATTGGTCTACGGCTGCTGATGGTACGATGACGCGTCTGGCCACAGAAGCATGGGAGTCTGCTCCCTGGGTTGGAGTTGGTCTCGGAGGATTTCCGCTTGCGGCAAAGCTTGGCGCAAGCCCGGAGGACTGGGCTGTGATAGGAGCGATCCCGGATTTCTATGCTAACGGTTGGCGGGCGTTGCTAGTCGAACGAGGCATGATCGGGGTGTTGGCGGTTGCGGTTTCGGTCGGCACCATCGGCTTCGCATGGCTCTGTCGCGCACGTCGGCGGGGAAGAGAGTTCTTCACCGCGCCGCTGCTGCTATTCCCGCTGGCTCTGGCGGCGGTCGCGGTAGGCATGGTATTTGATGGTTCGACGTTGCAGGCGGATGCTTTCGTCGCGTTCGCATCGCTTGCGGCTTTGTCGGTCAACGGAGGTATATGATGTCGGATAAACCCCTTTACTACAGTTCGAACAAGACGTCTCAACCGGCTTATTATGGCGGAGTGTCGAATATGGCGTATGGTGCTCGTCCCGCCTATTACGGCGGATCCGGGGGCGGCCAGTACGGTGCTACGCCATATTACTACGGAAGCTCTCGGCCGGGCCAAGATGAAGGATCAATGATCGGCACGCTTACTGCGGCCCGTATTGTCAGGGTTATTTCCCAGCGTTGGCTTTCGATTTTCGTTTTCCTGTTGGTCGGGCTTGTTATTGCGTTTGCGGTTTATCGTATCTCGCCCACGGTTTACGAGGCAACGAGTGAATTCACGATGGATATGCGTCGCGCTACCGGTGGCGGGCACAGCCCGCTTAGTGATGCGATGCCTGATTTCGGCAACAATTACGCGGAGGTATTTAATACACGCATCTCCGACTGGCGGTCGGACAAGATCGTCACCAAGATCGTTCAGCAGTATCGCGCCAATCGTCCGGCTTCTACGACTTCCGACGAAGAGCTTATTCGCACGTTGGCGAACTCCAAAATTGAGCTTCAGCGTAATTCTCGCATTATTTCGATCGCGGTTCGCTCCGGAGATCCGCAGATTGCGGCTGCGCTCGCGAATGCGTACGCCGAGGCGATCGAGGTATTCACCGATGAGGAGAACAAGCTGCGCTGCGACAAGGCGGTGCAGCAGATTCACGCCAACGTTGAGAAGAAGCGCCGCGATGTCGAGAAGCTTCGTAAGGAGTTGCTTGATTTCCGGACCGCGAATAAGGTTGACAATCTCCGTTCCACGCGTGAGACCTGTGCGGAGAGCTTGAAGAAGACGACGGCGGATATTCTTGCGCTCGAGACCCAGGAGACGCAGTTGGTCGAATACGAGAAACTGCTAGAGGTGGTGCAGAAGGATCCAGAACAGTTCGGAACCCTTAATGCCAATGTTCCGCGCGCGCAAGAGATATCCAGCGATTACAATGCCTTTCAGGAGGCGAACGGTGCCTATCAGGGGTTGTTGCTTAACTTTACCGAGAATCACCCCGAAGTGCAGTCGAAGAAGAAGCTTGCAGAAATCTGCCGCCAGCGGTTTATCGCTTCCTCGGTTCGTGCGCTTGCAGCCGGTCGCGCTCAGCTCGGAGTCGTCCGCAACCAGCTCGGCACTCTCCGTCGCCGCCAGGAGGATTTTCGTAACGAGCTAACATCCCTTGACCAGCGCATTATTCTTGCCGAGTCCAGTCTGATGCAGCTCGAGAACGACGCGATGATAGCGAACGACGTGCTTAAGGGGCTTACCCTCGACGAGAATACCGCCCGTATCGCCGCTGAAAGCAATAATGAGATCGTTCGCGTCGGGCGTGCTGCCAATGTTCCGGAGAAGCCGGTGCTTCCAAATCCGCTTATCATCTTCGGTGCTGGTGTCGTGATGTCGCTTGTCCTTGGAATCCTGTTCGTGCTTATTCTCGACAATCTCGAGGATACGGTTGTCAACCTAGCTGATATTGAAGGTCGGCTTGCGCTCAAGGTTCTGGCGGTTCTTCCCCACGTGCGTCGGAAGAAGCGTGAAGAAGTCGCGAAATTCCCGGTTGAAGAGAAATATTCGCAGTTTGCTGAAGCGGTCGCAGGTCTTCGCAACCTGCTGGATTCCCCGCGGTACAACGCGCTTTCGAAATGTATGCTGGTCATTTCCACTCAGCCTGGAGAAGGTAAGTCAATCACTTCCAGCTCTATCTCGATCTCCTATGCCCAGGCGGGAAGAAAGACGCTACTTGTCGACTTTGACCTCCGTCGTCCTCGGCAGGCTCGCATCTGGGGGCTAGAACTTACGAAAGAGACGAGTTTCTCGCACGTATTGCAGGCGGCTGGAGAAGGTGTTCGACCAGATTTCTCCAAGAGCGTTCAGCACAGCACCGTTAGTGGACTTGATGTCCTCGCATCGCTCCCGCCGGAAGGAGTTGATCCCGCGACGATTCTCGGATCTTCGATAGTCGGCGAGTTCTTCGATTGGGCTCGGGCCAATTATGACCGGATAATCGTCGATTCGCCGCCGTACGGACTTGTCGGTGACGTGGTTTCGCTTGCCGTGATGGTCGATTCCGCAATGATCATGTGCTGCCCCGATCGAACTCATTTCAAACCGATCCAGTATTGTTCCCGTTGCCTTGTCGAGGCTGGTGCCAATATTCTCGGCGTAATTGTTAATGACGTGGAGGTGTCAAGCTCCGCGGCGTTCAGTCCGTCTTCTCACCATCATTATGGCAATTATGGGAAGTATGGTTATGGCGGTGGCTATGGCGGATATGGCGGTTACGCCGGGTATGGTTACGGCTATGAACCTAGAAAAGACGATGCCAAGAAGCCTGATGTAACGGCCGAGTCCGATTCTGAACCCTCCAAGGACGAGTGAAAGAATGAGAGCTAAGCGTTGTATTGTCACCGGCGCAGCAGGTTTCATCGGATCGGCGCTCGTTAGGCTGTTGATAAAGGAGACCGGTTGCACGGTTCTGGTGATCGACAAGCTTACCTATGCCGGAGTGCCGGAGTCGCTCCGGGAGGCGGGGTTGAATGACGATTGGTGCAAGAAGTTGGCGTCGGCGGACGGATTCGATACGGTTCATCAGATCACCGACCGATTGTCGTTCCTTAAGTCCGACATCTGCAATCAGGGGGCGATGGACTTGGCTTTTGAAGTGTTCAAGCCCGATACCATCTTCCACCTCGCTGCCGAATCCCATGTCGATCGTTCGATTGACGGCCCGGGAGAGTTCATCCGCACCAATGTCACCGGCACGGCGACGCTGTTGCAGTCGGCACTCAAGTACTGGAAGTCGCTCCCAGATTCTGCACCCTGCACCCCGCACCCCGCACCCTGCACCAAGCGTAGCTTTGTATTCCAGCATATTTCGACGGACGAGGTCTACGGCACGCTTGGTGATACCGGTTTCTTCACCGAGAAGACTCCGTATTCGCCGCATTCCCCGTATTCGGCTTCCAAGGCGGCTTCGGATCATCTCGTGCGCGCCTGGCACGACACCTACGGAATCCCGATCCGGATCACCAACTGCTCTAACAATTATGGGCCTTATCACTTCCCTGAAAAGCTGATCCCGCTCGTGATTCTCAATTGCCTTGATGGCAAGCCTCTTCCTGTCTACGGTAAAGGCGCAAATATTCGCGACTGGCTTTTCGTCGAGGACCACGCGCGGGCGCTGATGCTCGTCAATGAGAAGGGGCGTGACGGCGAGACGTATAACGTCGGCGGTCATAACGAGCGTACCAATCTCGAAGTCGTGAAGACGATCTGTGCGATCATGGACGAACTCCGTCCCCGAGCCGACGGTACGAAGTACGAATCTCTCATCACCTATGTAAAGGACCGTCCTGGGCATGATCTCCGTTACGCGATCGATCCGACTAGGCTCATGACCGAACTCGGATGGAAGCCGCGCGAGAACTTTGATACCGGCATCCGGCGGACCGTGCAGTGGTATCTCGACAACGAGTGGTGGTGGGGTCCGATCCATCGCGGACGATATACTGGTGAACGCCTCGGCAAAGGGTGATCGATAAACGCGCATATCTGCTGGACGTAAGTGTCCGTAAGCCGACGGATTCGTTTCTCCGCCGGCTTATTGATCGCTTGGCACTCCTTCGCTATAATGAGCTCTTCCTCTTCTCTATACATCCTTTCTCCAACTCCAACTCGTCACTCCAACTTCTTTCCGCCTGGGCTAATTTAAAAGGCATCGCTATTCGCACCTTGAATCCGCAAGAGCTGGAAAGCCTTCGCGCGGATGGTGTCGCCGAGGTGTCCACTCAGGCGTCGCGCTCGCTTTCAGGGCGCCTCGAAGAGATGCGGGAACGGATGGAGAAATGCGAAGCCTACGGACGCGAACACGGGTGTAGAAGGTTCCTTGTTACAGATTTTTCTGACGGACTCGACTGGCACTCTCCGATAATCTCCCTTCCTGGTATGGTTCTCGGCGGATATTTTGCGTCTATTGGTGCTAAGGCGGCGAAAATTGATCTTGAGCGCGAAGTCTCACAGTTTTTAGACGCACCGATGGCGGGCTTGCTGTTGCGGCTCGGAACTCTCTATCTGCGTGGCGGAGCTTATCGTGAGGATTCCAGCGAATTCTTTAATATCCTCTCAAGCGACATCGGTTATTCACGTCATCCTGGAATTACTGATCATGTATTGGAAGAGGTTTCAACGCTTCTTCGTGGTATTATGTCCGAAGCCGAGCGACATCTGGCGCGCAGTGAAACGGCTAAGGAGATACTCTACAGTGCTGTGCTTCTTGACGCCGCTTGCCACCGTCGTAGCGAAGCTCGTCTTCGTACTGCGAAGGAGGAATTTGTCAAAATGTGGAATCGTCATTTTGAATCGCAAGGACGAGATTCGTCGGCGGCGAAAATGCCGCGTTTCTGAGTCGTGTCGATATTGAGATGTCCTGCACCTATGTGCGGTGATTTTGGTATAATATGTAGATACTATTGGAGAATAATGATGAAAGACCTTAAAGCTGCGTATAAGACGATTGAAGCTGATCATTTCGCCCCAAAAATGGAGATTTCGTTCATTGACGGGGAGAAGCGTTCCACATTCCAGTACGAGAAGGTGACCTGGAACATCGGAGGAGAGGAGAAGGGCCTCCGGTATGGTGAGAATCCCGGTCAGGAAGCGGCGCTCTACAAGCTCGTGAATGGCAACCTCGTACTCGGCGATGTCGAGATGCTCCAAGCGGGTCAGTATCTCGCGTCCGTTCCGGAGCTGCTGCAGAGCGGCAAGCATCCCGGCAAGACCAATGTCACCGACACCGACAACGCGCTCAATATCCTCCGCTATCTTATGGAGAAGCCGTGCGCCGTTATCGTCAAGCACAACAATCCGTGCGGCGTCGCGACCGGCTCGACCCTCTCCGAGGCCTACTTCCGCGCGAACAAGGCGGACCGTCTCGCCGCTTTCGGCGGTGCGATTGCGCTGAACCGCGAGTGCGACCTGGAGACGGCGAAGCTCATCGTCGAGAACTACGCCGAAGTCGTCGTGGCCCCTGATTTCAAGCCCGGCGTTATGGATCTCTTCGCAACCAAGAAGAATCTCCGCGTCTTCCGCATCAGGAACATGGATCGCCTGACGAGCTTCGTCGCCAAGCACGTGATCGACTTCAAGTCCCTCATCGACGGCGGTATCGTCGCGCAGACCTCGTTCAGCGCCAACGCCCGCAAACCCGAGGATCTAATGCCCGCCTACTGCAATCGCAAGATCACTAACAAGGAGACGGGTGAGGTCAGCTTCAAGGAATACAAGATCGCGCGCCTCCCGACCGCGAAGGAGTACGAGGATCTCGTGTTCGGCTGGCTCGTCGAAGCGGGCGTCACGTCCAACTCCGTCCTCTATGTGAAGGACGGCGCCACCGTCGGCATCGGCACGGGCGAACAGGATCGCGTCGGCGTCGCCGAGATTGCGCGTGACAAGGCGTACACCAAGCACGCCGATTGGATCGCCTGGGAGAAGTATCAGAAGCCCTACAACGATCTCCGACTCGTCTTCGGCGAGGAGGACGGCGCGAAGAAGCAGGCCGAGATCATGGAACAGACCAAGGCCGAGAAGGGTGGACTCCCCGGCTGCGCGATGGTTTCGGACGCGTTCTTCCCGTTCCGGGACGGACTCGAGGTCGGCCTGCGCGAAGGCATCACCTCGTGCGTCCAGCCCGGCGGCGCGATCCGTGACTGGGACGTGATCGACTGCGCGAACGACGCAGGTATCGCGATGGTCTTCACCGGTCAGCGCAGCTTCCGTCACTGATGAGGTAAGTTCTCAATGAATATCGTTTGCTTAGACATGGAAGGCGTCCTGATTCCCGAGATCTGGATCGCCTTCGCCGAGAAGACCGGGATCCCCGAATTTCGCCGCACGACGCGTGACGAGCCGGACTACGACAAGCTCATGAAGTTCCGTATCGAGCTTCTCGAGAAGCACGGACTCGGCCTCAGGGAGATTCAGGACGTGATCGCGAAGATCGATCCGATGGAAGGTGCGAAGGAGTTCCTTGACGCGCTTCGTGCGAAGACGCAGGTTGTGATCCTCTCCGACACCTTCTACGAGTTCGCAATGCCGCTCATGAAGAAGCTCGGTTATCCGACGCTCATGTGCAATCAACTCGAGGTGTCGTCCGACGGGAAGATCGTCGGCTATCGGATGCGCTGCCAGAAGTCGAAGCTCACGACCGTCAAGGCATTGCAGTCCGCCGGCTTCGAGACGATCGCCGCGGGCGATAGCTTCAACGACCTCGCGATGATCCGCGCCTCGAAGGCCGGGTTTCTCTTCCGTTCGACCGAGAAGATCAAGTCCGACAACCCCGACCTCCAGGCGTTCGAGTCGTACGACGATTTCCTCGCTGCGATCCTCAAGGCATTGTGATTCCATAACTCTTCACTCTTCACTCTTAACTCTTAACTTCTTGTGAACCGAAACATCGTCTGCATTGGAGCCGGTTACATCGGCGGACCCACCATGGCGGTCATCGCGAAGATGAATCCCGACCGCAAGGTCTACGTCTGCGATATCAACGCGAAGCGCATTGCCGCGTGGAACTCCAAGAACTGGGCGCTCCCGATCTACGAGCCGGGTCTCGTCGACATCGTCAAGGAGGTCCGCGGGAAGAACCTCTTCTTCACGACGGACATCAAGAAGGCCGTCCAGAGCTGCGACATCGTCTTCGTCGGCGTCAACACGCCGACCAAGATGTTCGGACGCGGCGCGGGACGCGCGAGCGACCTCCAGTACTGGGAAGCGACCGCCCGCGAGATCAAGGATTGGGCGAAGGGCGAGAAGATCATCGTCGAGAAGTCCACGCTCCCCGTCCGCACCGCCGCGGCGATGGACGCCATCTTGAACGCCAAAGGCGTTCAAGAAGTGAAAAGTGAAGAGTTAAGAGTGAAGAGTTGTCCGACATTCACGGTTCTGAGTAATCCCGAGTTCCTCGCGGAAGGTACGGCGATCAAGGATCTGCTGAATCCCGACCGCGTGCTGATCGGCGGACCTCAGACGGCGGCGGGACTGAAGGCCGTTAACGAGCTCATCGCCATCTACCGCGGCAAGGACGACCGGTGGGTGCCGAGCTACAAGATCCTCACCACGAACGTGTGGTCCGCCGAGCTCACCAAGCTCGCCGCCAACGCCTTCCTCGCCCAGCGCGTCTCCTCGATCAACGCTATCGCCGGACTCTGCGAGGCGACGGGAGCGGACGTCGACGAGGTCGCGCGCGTGATGGGCGCCGACCACCGCATCGGCCCCAAATTCCTGAAGGCTGGTCCCGGCTTCGGCGGCAGCTGCTTCAAGAAGGACGTCCTTAATCTCGTGTATCTCTGCGAGTCGTTCGGACTCCACACCGCGGCGGAATACTGGTCCGGCGTCATCAAGATGAATGACCACCAGCAGGAGCGCATCGTCACGCGGCTCTTCAAGGCGATGTTTAACACCCTCGCCAACAAGAAGATCGCGCTTTTCGGCTTCGCCTTCAAGGCGGATACCGGCGATACGCGCGAGACTCCAGCGGGTTATGTCGCGCGGCTTCTCAACGAGGAGCATGTGCGGCTCGCGATCACTGACCCGAAGGCGATCCCCAATGCCCAGGAAGACCTGAAGGATCTCGACTCTACGCCTACGCCTCCGACCTACACCTCCGATCCCTACAAGGCGGCGAAGGACGCCGATGCGGTCGTGGTGATGACGGACTGGAAGGAATACGCGGAACTCGACTGGGCCAAGATCTACAAGTCGATGCGCAAGCCCGCGCTCGTCTTCGACACCCGCAACTGTCTCAATTCCAGCATGCTCAAGGACCTCGGCTTCAACGTCCTCAACGTCGGAAAATAAGAAGTCTAAATTCCGTAATTTCTCTTCACTCATTTCTCATTTTCAATTAATGAAGAAAGCTCTTATCACCGGTGTCACCGGACAGGACGGATCGTATCTTTCGGAATTCCTTCTCGCGAAGGGCTATGAGGTGCACGGTGTTATCCGCCGCAGCTCGGTTGACTTCCGCGAGCGTATCGCGCATCTAGAAGGTACTCCGAACTTTCATCTTCACTACGGCGATCTCTGCGATTCGAGCTCGATCTTCCAGGTCGTCTCGCAGGTGAAGCCGGACGAGATCTACAACCTCGCTGCGCAAAGTCACGTGCAGGTGTCGTTCGACTCGCCCGAGTTCACCGCCGACATCGACGCGACCGGTGTGCTGCGCGTCCTCGAGGCGGTGCGTCTGTGCGGACTTACCAAGTCCTGCCGCATCTATCAGGCCTCGACCAGCGAGCTCTACGGCAAGGTCGAGGAGGTGCCGCAGAACGAGATGACTCCGTTCCATCCGTATTCCCCTTACGCAGTCGCCAAGCAGTACGGGTTCTGGATCGTGAAGGAGTACCGTGAGGCGTACGGCATGTTCGCGTGCTCCGGCATCCTCTTCAATCATGAGTCGGAGCGCCGCGGCGAGACCTTCGTCACCCGCAAGATCACGCTCGCGGCCTCGCGCATCGCACAGGGCAAGCAGGAGAAGCTTTATCTCGGCAACCTCGACTCGCTCCGCGACTGGGGTTATGCGAAGGACTACGTCGAGTGCATGTGGCTCATCCTCCAGAACAAGACGCCGGAGGACTTCGTGATCGCGACAGGCGTGCAGCATTCGGTGCGCGAGTTCGCGACGCTGGCGTTCAGGGAGGCGGGGATCGAACTCGAGTTCAGGGGCGAGGGAATCGACGAGAAGGGTTATGACAAGAAGACCGGGAAGTGCGTCATCGAGGTGAGCCCCGACTTCTACCGTCCGACTGACGTCGTCAACCTCTGGGGCGATCCCACTAAGGCGAAGACCGAGCTCGGCTGGAATCCGACCAAGACCACCTTCGAGGAGCTGGTGCGCATCATGGTGCAGCACGACATGGAGAAGGTCGCGGTCGAACGCGCCGAAGAGCATATCCGCACCAATCTCGCTGAATATCTTGAAAAGGGGCTGGTGAAATGAACAAGTCCGACAGGATCTTTGTCGCAGGACATCGCGGAATGGTCGGTTCGGCGTGCGTACGCGCCCTGAAGAAGGCCGGCTACGAGAACATCGTCGTCCGTTCGCACAAGGAGCTCGATCTGCTCGATCCGAAGGCCGTGCGGGAATTCTACGAGTCCGAAAAGCCCGATGTCGCGATCATCGCGGCGGCCCGCGTCGGCGGCATCGGCGCGAACAGCGCGGCGAATTCGCTCTTTCTCTACGAGAACGAGATGATCGCGATGAACACGGTCTGGGGCGCGGCGGAAGCGGGCGTTAAGCGTCTCCTCTTCCTCGGCTCGACCTGCATCTATCCGCGCATGGCGCCGCAGCCGATTCCCGAGTCGGCGCTCCTCACGAGCGAACTCGAGAAGACTAACGAGGGGTATGCGCTCGCGAAGATCTCCGGACTCAAACTCTGCGAGTTCTTGCGCCGCGAACGCGGACTCCTCTATCATTCGCTGATGCCGACCAATCTCTACGGTCCCGGCGACAACTACGACATCGTCCACGGACACGTCCTGCCGACGCTGATCCGCAAGTTCGAGACGATGAAGGACGTGGTCCCGCTCTGGGGCACCGGCAAGGCGATCCGCGAATTTCTCCATGTGGACGATCTCGCGTCCGCCTGTCTCTTCGCGCTGTCGCTCGACAATCCTCCGGACCTCATGAATGTCGGTTCCGGCGAGGAGGTCACGATCAGGGAGCTCGCCGAGGCGGTGAAGTCCGTGGCCGGTTCGACCGCCAGGATCGAGTGGGACGCGACGAAGCCCGACGGTACGCCGCGCAAGCTCTGCGATACCGCGCTCATCCGTTCGCTCGGCTGGAAGCCGGAGATAGACCTGAAGAAGGGCCTTGAGCTCACCGTCGCCTCTTACCGCGCCGAACTCGCCGCGGGAACGATCCGTCTTTAACTGTAAATCAACATGAACCTTAACGACATCCTTAAGCGTGCCTTTGAGAAGGCTTTCCCCGGCGAGGACTTCGCCGGTATTCGCGTACTTCCTGCGACCGATCCGAAGTTCGGTGACTATCAGTGCAATGATGCGCTGAAGCATGCGAAGCGCATGCACATGAATCCGCGCGAAGTCGCGGCGAAGGTGGTGGAGGCGCTCGACCAGTCGTGCTTCGAGAAGGTCGAGATCGCCGGACCAGGCTTTCTCAACCTCACTGTTTCGTCCGACTGGCTGAACGCTCAACTTCTCAACCTCTCAACTTCTCAACATCTTGGAATTCCCCAGTTTGGGGATTCCAAGACCGTCGTCATCGACTACTCGTCGCCGAACGCCGCGAAGCAGATGCATATCGGGCACATCCGTTCGACCGTGATCGGCTGCGCCATCGACCGCATCTTCCGTTCGCTCGGATACAAGGTCATCGCCGACAACCATCTCGGCGACTGGGGCACGCAGTTCGGCATCCTCATCAAGGGCTACCGGGAGTGCCTCACCGAAGAGGAGCGGGACAATCTCACGGTCGCGAATCTCGAGAAGTGCTATGTCCTTTCCGCCGCTAAGGCGAAGGAAGAGGATGGCCTTTGGAAGGAGGACTGCAAGGCGGAGCTTGTGAAGCTCCAGCAGGGTGATGCCGATAACCTCGCCTTGTGGAAGAAGTTCATCGACATCTCGATCGGCGAGTTCGAGCGCATGTACAAGAAGCTCGGCGTCAAGTTCGACACCTATCGCGGCGAATCGTACTACAACGATGCGATGCCGGGTGTCGTGGAGAAGCTGCAGAAGATGGGTCTCGCGGTGGAAAGCGA
>CALYRV010000032.1 GCA_945483525.1 uncultured Verrucomicrobiota bacterium | reverse complement strand
AAGAAACTTGTTAATCTCGTATATGAGTTGTAATTCTCTTTAATTTCCAACTTCCAATTTTCAAAGAGCAACGTTCACTTCAGGAGCGAACAAGAAGGTAGTATATCAAAATCTCCTACTACTTGACAAGTAGGTTTTTTGAAAAAATTATATTGGCTATAATTTGGCCGAATTTTATTCAAAAAGTCGCTATACAAACACGCTAAATCTCTTTAGGTGTTCTTTGCGGCTTTAACAACCCCAACCATCTCCACTGGCAGCAGATTGGCATTATCAAGGTCGTGGACATCATGCCACTCAAACTCTATCCAGTCCTCTTGAGATGCTGGGAGTGAAGATGGTGAAGCCAGGAGAGATGGAATGTCAAGTTTATAAACCAGATTGATCTCAGCATGGTGGCGTCCATGCTGAAGGAAGGAATTCTCGACAATAGTGAGGAATTCATTGCAGGAAGAATTAACGCCGAGCTCTTCCTTGATCTCGCGTACCAGCGCAGCGGCACCAGTCTCACCGAACTCGATATGACCGCCGGGAAGATATGTTGACTTGCCGCCCTTCGCCTTGCAGAGCAACACCTTACCATTTTGAATACAGACTCCGCGGGCGATCGTCTCGACCATACCGCGCGAACCGCCGAGAATGCGCTCGTAAATCGAGAAGACGGTGTCGCGATGAGCGAGCGGTGCTGCGGACATCATCCGCTCACAGATCTCCTTCTCGCGTTTAGGATCGACCGGGGGACAGTCCCCACCGGCGTCACGGATCGCCTGCTTGGTCTTCAGCATCTCATCGCTCAGCGCAAAACGCGTATTAAGCGCCGCGACAATCGCATCATCTGCCTTGTCAATGTCGTTCCGGATTTCTGCTACAGATCTCATAACTTCTGAAATGACGAGGCGAAGGCTCAGCGCATCCAAATTAGAGGAACTGTCCGTTTGCGCGAAGCGTCTTCTGGAGAAGCCCGACGTCGAGCGCTCGTGGAGTCGTATCATGAAGCGCGGCGAGCGCAGCGGCGGTGCCGGCGGCTTCGCCAGTCATGAAACAGGGGCAAATCAGGCGGAAAGTATCAATCGTGTCGCCTCTGCCAAGACAGCGGCCTGCACACAAAAGGTTCTCAATCTTCTTCGGGAGAAGCTGACGATAGACAACCGGGAACGCCTTATGGGGCCCGTCATGTCCGCACCAGCCGATGACATCCTTCGTATCGAAGCCGTCGGCGATCTCTTTGCGCCCGATGACAAATTCCGAATCGACGAGCCGCGTTCCTCGGATGCCGATCTGGGAAGCGGAGTTGATCGTATAGACCTTCTCCCAACCCGGAGTCGACCGCATCTTCAACACCTTCTGCCAGTTTTTCTTGCGTTCTGAGATCTCGACACGAGTAAGATCCCTGACGGAGATGCCATTCGCGGTATTCATTGAAGCGGCACACCAGTATGCATCGGCATTGCCTTCATTTCCATGTTCAACGAACTTGGCTTTACGACCTTCAGGACCTGACTTGATCGTGTCCATATTTCCCCACCGGAAAACCGTGGACATCGCGGACGTGATCTGACTGTAGTCACCTCCTGCCTGGAAGAGGACGTCCGCATCGCCGGTGCAGTCAACAACCTGTTTGGCGAGGACCGCATGACGTCCTTCCTTGGACTCGAAAATCACGCCCTGAACCTTATCTCCGTCTTGAATCGTATCGACACCCCAACAATGGAAGAACATCGAGATGTTTTTCTGTTCGGCGATCATCTCGTCCATCAGTACCTTAGCGCATTCAGGGTCAACCGTCGGTTGCCAGTGGGACTTGGGACAGGTATTAGTCGGGCGCGAGGAAAAATCAGTACCGAACTTTCCGGCGCGCTCCATGAACTCGCTACAAACACCGCGCGTGACGAGATTCCATTTGCCGTCTTCTAGGCGCGAAGTCGCGAGCATGATGAGCACCATGCCGTTGGTGAAAAGTCCACCTAGCGAACCATACCGCTCAATCAGCGCAACCGTCGCGCCGGTCTTCGCAGCGGCAATCGCAGCAGCGAAGCCGGCGGGGCCTCCACCCACCACGACGACATCGGCAGAATGGAAAATCGAGATCTCCTTCGCTGGCTCATAAACCTTACCGTCCTTGAGATAGCAACTGGGACGATCGGACATCGTATGCTCCAGCGGAAATATATGACGGCCGAACCAAAGGTTCTGAGGATCGCCACAGCCGCCGTCTGGAAGTCCGCCGCTCATCTGGACGAACTCATCACCGAAAGCCGCACCGGTCACGCTAGCCGCGCCGAAGAAGCCAAGTTGCTTAAGAAAGTCTCGCTTAGAAATCTGCATCCCGCCCCCTTAATTAGAAAGTTGCTTATACTCATCGCCTTCAATCACAATGTCAAAACGCTTGCCGGAATCCGTGCGTGGATAACAGAGCCACTTGGTAAGTTGCTTAAGATTAGCTTGAGAAGCGTTACGCGGAAGGCGGAACTTCTCGGTGTGCCCGTCAGCAAAACAGACATGTGCGAACACATCACGCTTACCCTGCTTGTGATTGAAGCCGATGATCTCGTCTCCGCCGCCGTCACAATCGGAGTACTGCAGGACCGGGTCGTTGGACTTGCTCGCACCCTCGTTGTATTCCGCGGTCTGAACCTGATTACCACCGAGGTCAGTGCAATCGATGAACGGCAGTTCGGCGAAAAGCAGGGTCTTCGCCTTCTCTTCGACGTTTTCATATTTATGGCTGGAGTACCCGTGATTGTACGGCGTGCCTCGCGCCTGCCAGCGGAACCACGCGTTCATCACGTAGCTCCAGCACGGACCATACTTATCCTTGCTGCCGGCGTGCTTGCGCAGCACATCACGATGCGTCGGACACACATAGACGTCCCGGTTGCGGGAGACCGCACTCCAGATCGTGCCGTTGGTGAGACTGTAGTAACGCGCATCCTTATCGGACGAATACGGCGAGATGTATGAGCCGGAGGCGTTGTCGGTGCTCCACCCCACCCAGCCGTGCGCAGCCACGGTGCCTTGCGCGTGACGCTGTGATTTATACCGCTGCAACGAACCGGCAAGCGGATAATGCCCGGTCTCCATCGCCCGCGCCTGGACGCCCATCGCGAGCGTGTGCATGTTCGCCAGGCACTTGGCTGCCTTAGCGGAGTCGCTGGAGCCGGAAAGCGCAGGCACGAGAATCCCTATCAGAATCGCGATGATTCCAATGACGACAAGCATCTCTATGAGGGTGAAGGCCTTCTTCATATGTTTCATCAATCAAGCGGGTGATAGAATAGAATACGCATTTCGTGAGGGATGTAAGACTTGTCTGAACCGGATGATCCATCGCTCTTGTTCTTACGTGCGGAGGGGTTTCGCCACACAAGCGCGACGGCACGGGACGAAAGCTGCGGCGGAGCGTTACCAGCGACACCGCCACCCATCATCATCGGTTCGGCACGAACGAAAACCAGGAAAAGCTGCTGGTTCGCCGCGAAACAATCATGCCAGAAGCCGTAGAGGAACTTGCGGTCAACGGACTGGATCTTCACGCTCGTCGAGGCAGAAAGCTTACTAAGGTCGATACCAGCAATACGCTGCGAATCATAACCGTCATTCTCCCACATAGCACGGAAGATGTCTTCCCAAGAGCCATTCTGATTCCGCATATCGGCCTGGAAGTTATCCGCGATATCGAGAATCGCCTCCCACGGAAGCCGCGTCTTCGAATCGCCGTAGGCATTCCACGCATATTGCTTATTGAAGGCGTCCACACCGAGGTCGCAAGCCGGGTTGGCGATGTTGTTGGTGGACGCGACATGCCAGTCGGTCGGAGTGTTTGCGAACGCAGCGGCGAGCACCTCCGGCGAATCCGAATAGGGATTGACCATCAGTCCGTTGAGTCCGGAGACGAACCCGAGTCCGTCGAAATCATCGGCGGCGTAGTTGCCGATGCGGAAAGGACGGTAGGTCTTCCACATATTGCCAGCGTTGATACAAGCAGCGAAGGAACCGGGATGGCCAACGGCACGACCATAGGCGTCAACGGTCTGCAGATCGCCCCAACGGACATCCGCCCCGAGATTCTCGCTGCCGATGACCGGATTCGTAGTGCGCGGCATAAATGCAAGCTCGTAGACGCTCTGAAGATAACCCTGATCGCTCGTCGCCATGTAGTAATCGCCGTCACGTCCGTCGCCCGTGCAATTGCAGTTGTTCTTCCACGCCTGCTCGACATCATCTTCGGAAACCGAGAACCAGTTGTAGGGACTGTGATTGTAACGCGGATCGGCGCACACGAGCGTCTTTGCGTCGAGCGTCAGCTCACGGACCGGCTGCTTGTCGAGCTCCGCGAACGAAAGCGGCAGCACCGCGTCGGATCCGTTGGCGTTGAACTTGAACTTTAGGAAATGGGTTCCGCTGCCGAAGTACCTGTAGTATTCGCGCGAGAACCTTGTGTTCCAGTTCACGCCGTTCATCTGGTCGTCCTTCATCCAGGCCGGGGCCATGTCAACAACCTTGCCGTCTTTGTCGCTACGGACCCGGAGCCACAATGCCAAGTTGAGGTTAAGTTGCGCCCCTGACTTCACATACTCGAGTAGCGCTTTCGAATCATTGACCGCATTACCGTTCTTGTCGATGATCGGAAACTTACAATCCGACTCTGCAATAGCGGCATCGTCCGGAGGCAGCGCTGGCTCCCACTTCGCGGGACGATCCTCGTCCTCGCTGTTCGTTTGCGTCCACTGACGGCGGACCCGAAGCAAATAGATACTGTTCACCGACGCACCGCCAACCGGCAACAGAGTCGCCAACGAACGGAATTCCTGAACGCGCATCTGGGGCTTCTTGATCGTCGGCTCGGAATCGTTGATCACGAGTTTCTCGCCCTTGCCGAACGGAATCCGGATAACGCCCTGATTGCTGTCGAACTTCGCGGCATCGAGAGTCATGTCTCCGACGCCTAGAATATCATTGAGGTTCCCAGTGACCAGCGGAACATCTTCCCCGTGACGGGTGAAGAACAGCGCCATCTGTCCGTCGATCGAGAAGCCGGGATTCGACACGCCGTCCTTATGCAAGAACGGATACAGTGCCAGGACATCAAGCGAAGCGGCGGTCTGGGTGCCGAGTTTACTGCCATCGATCTGATAGGTGAACCAGCAGGACACGCTTCGGGTTTTGCCGACGGCCAGCGGCTTACCCTTGCCGGACCCATCCAACAGCTCCGCGGCCTTCGTCGGGTCGCCGGTCTTGACAATCGCCAGCTTCGCTCCTTCGATCTTGGGACGAACCGCACAGAGCATCGGCACTCTCTCGCAGGTCGGAATCGCGAGCGACACCGGTATCGAATCCTCGTCAAGATAATCGCACAACGCGCACATTCCGAGTCGGCTAAGGAAAGTGCAGTAGTAATTGTCCCAAAGCGCCGAACGCGCATCATAGGCATTGCCAATCACGGTTTCAAACGCCTTGACACCACCCTTCTGCATGAGCGAACGGTCAAAAGGCTGATTCGCGGACGAGGAGATGTCTTTCTCATCGGTGGTCGGCTTACGGAAATGACTGTCCGTAACGAAGGTCATCGATCGGTACGCCTCCGCCTGCTCGTCATCGATGGAATCGCCTGCGTCGGGATAGAACGCGGCGCCCGAGGAATCCATATAATCGACGAACGGACTCTTAATCAACCCGAAGCTCTCCTTGCCCATAAGCAGGTTGAAGTCGGCGAGCGACACGAGCGGCATCTTCCCGTTAAACGTGATCCTATCCGTAGCATCATCAACCGTCCGCACCTTGCCATCCTGCTCAAGCCATTCGTCCCAGGCCGCCGCCTCACCAGACGCCTGCGAGCCGTGAAGTCCGCCGTTGCCACTCTTCTCGAAGATATGCGCCAGCGTCACACGACGAGATGCCGCGGACGAACGCGGACGATCGGCAAGCGCACGGTTGACGTCGAAATAATCGGAAACGTCAATCGCCGTATAGGCATAACGACCAGCCTCAAAACGAAATTTATGCCAGCCCGCAGTCGGCGTATGCCGGGAATAATAGCGCGCCTCGTTAATCAGCGATGGCGGCAGATAAGCGAGCCCCTCGAGCGTCAAAGTCGAGATCGTGTCGCCGTTATATGCCGTTGACTGTCCGGTGAATATCCGATGATCCCAATAATTACTATTCGATGAACCACGACGGACGCCTGGATGAGGATCATTGCCAATCGCGGCATCAATCTCACTGATCGCCTCAGCAAGCGCGGCCTTCGCAAGGAGCCTGGTCACCGAAGTGCGGCGCAGAAACGAAGAAGGCAACCTCGTCTGACGCATGTAAACCGAAAAGGCAATGCCCGAAAACAGCATGAACGAAAGCATGCCGAGAACGATAAGAAGCGCGCTGCCCTTCCTCATTTGCGTTCCTCCTCGGACAAACGGTTGATGTTCGGAATCGAGAAGCCTGTGCGTAACGTACTAACGCTCTGATTATACACCATACCCTTAGCGATCACGATCGTATACGGCGTCCCCCACGGATCCATGACTTTACCGCCAGAAGTGAGTGCCGCCTGCAGAATCACAGGAATTCGTGAACCGGTGCCGTCAGTCGCCTGCTTACCAAGCAGGAACCCCAAGTTCGAGGCATTCACCTCAACGCCTTCACGTTCACTGCCAAGAATCGGAAGCCCATCCCTAGCGAAATTCTCATAAGCGAGCACCGCCTGCGTAATCGACTTTACCTCCACCGTCGCCTTCTGCACTCGCGCACGTTCCTGCGCACCAGCGACGGACACGGTCATCGCCGCTGAGATAATGGCGATCATTGCAACCACCACCATCAGCTCGATCAGCGTGAAGCCCTCTCTTTTACAGCGCGAAATCATCAGGATAACTCCAAATGTCATCATAGGTGTTGTGCTTGCGGTCGGGACCCGCGGAACGGACATTTACCGTATATGTGGTCCGGTCGGCGGAATTCTGGTCCTGCCCGCACGGAACCGCAGACTGCGTAATGATGTCACCTGCCTTCGCTCCAGCACCTGCAGCATTGATGTAACTCTCCAGCAGGCGAATCTTCTCGCCCTCCTTAATGTCGCCGTCACCAGTATCAATCGCACGAGTCCGAAGCTTCGCCGCTCCGGTCTTGGATCCCGCATCGGAACGCCAGATCGAAACAATACTGGCGATCTGCGGACTATTGTTCTTCCAGATGTAGACGTTATCCGCCTCGTTACGGACCTGCCCGACCGTTTCCCGCACCTTGTCAAGATCAGATATCCCCGCGATGCCGGTACGCCAGGCAATCGACGACTGGTTGAACACCATCGTCAAAATCGTCATCAACATCCCGAAAAGGAGTGTCGCGACCAATAGCTCAAGCAATGAAAATCCCTTACGCATCATTCCCCTCCCTGGAAGACAACTTCCGTATAATAGAGCGGCGCGGACATCAACTGCCGCTCCTTTCGGGACGCGCGAAAGCCAATCTTGACTACCGGCGAGTTCTCGTCATGCGTAACCACAAGTCCGATGCCTTTGAGAAAATCCGGGCGCGTCGGCCAGCCGCTGGGCACACCGCTCGCCGAACACTTGCTCATCACCGCGCCGAAGACACTGCTGGCCTTGCCCTCGGTGCCGCTGATAACATCACCCTCGTTGTTGAAATAATCTCCCCAGCAATTAACGGACGGATAATCGTTAAGCGAATTGAACGCAGACCAGGTGAGGTTCGTGTCGCCCAACGCCAGCGTAAGCCGCCCTAACACCTCATCGGCGTACGCGGCCGATGCCGTGTCTTCGTTTGACTTCGCGCTCTCTTGGTATCCAAGCGAGAAAAGCACGACCGAGGAAAGAAGTCCGCCCGCCATCACCAGGATCGCGAGGTTCACCTCCATCAGCGTAAACGCCTTCCTCATCATCACCTTCTCCTCAATTGTTCTGCTGATTCATGTTACGATTTGGCGCCGTGGTGGAATCAAGCGGCTTCACAGCTAGCTCGCCTTGCTCATTGGGACGAAGCGCGCCAACCTGCACCGTCTGCCCCCCCCCGTCAGAACCAGCGAGCGGATTGAAATTCATGACCTTCACTTCGCGAATCGGATTCGACAGCGAATCGCTGAAGCTGTTACCGAACACGTAATTCTGCGGAAGCTCAAAATCCCCGAACTCAAGCCCGTACGCGTCACCCTTCTTCCAGGTAACCCCGCCCTTGTTCTGAATGTAAAACCCATAAGCGAGTATTGAATTGCCGCCAGAGGCCGACGGCTGCCAATCAGGATCAGACATCATGCGAATGTTCTCCTGCTTCGACTGTGCAGTGGAACGACTCACCAGCGATCGTGCGAAAGTCGTTTCGTTGCCATTGGCCTGATATAGGTACATCCCAGAATCGTTCTGATAGGAGGAGTTGTCTGGGTCGAGCATTCCTTCGTCATCGGTCACACCATAAACGTCAAGGTCGCCGAATTCATCCACGAGAATCTGCCCATCGACCGAAGTGATCCTCCCCAGACGACGAACCGCTACTGCGCGCCCGGAAACTGACAACTTATTGCCTTTATTGTCTTCGATCGAGCGCGTCTCATTCCAAAAATAGACATTGACCGGCACACGGTCGATTTTCGAACGCTGATAGGCGAGACGCACGAACTGACTGGCGTTACGGACTACCGAGCTCTCCTCCATGCCCTGGCGCATCGTACGGTAAGAAGTGACCGATGCGGTCGCCATCAACGCCATGATAGCCATCACAACCAGTAACTCCAACAAGGTGAATCCACGGCAGCTCATTTCGACTCCTCCCGCTTCTGCCTTCCGGAATACTCCTCGCCCTGGGTGAAGGTGCGCACGATAATCTGATCAGTCACCGGCGAATACTTGATGACGAACCGGCGAAAATAACCATGTTCAGATTCTGGATATCCGTAATAAAGCCTACTCGCCGGAATCCTCTCGGGATGCTGCTTCGAACCGTGAACAGCCGTCATGAAATCCATCCCGTAATGGCGCGAACCAGGCTCGCCGGACTGCGTGGAAACATATAGGCCGGAGATGTCCATCATCGGATTATGCTTCTTGGCCTCTTTGACGAGTTCAAAAATGGCATTACGTATCTCCGCTTCCGTCAGCCAGTAGTAATCATCTTCACCCGTAGACGACTTATCACCCCACGGCCACTCGCCTTTTTGCGCATAATACGTGCAGAGACCCTGCTTTACCAGTTCGCAAAGAACATTCGCCTTCTGAACTCGAGCGCGCTTCATGGCGCCGAGCACCGAAGTGGTGGTAATGGAGATCAGCACCGCGATGACCGCGATGACCATCAGAAGCTCTACAATTGTAAATCCGCGTTTCTTCATTTCACCCTTACCGTCTGCCCAGGGGTCCAAGTGTAGATATCATCTGTCTTGAGGCCCTTGTGGTAATTCTCCATCTTGCCGTCCTTACCGGCACACCACACCGCAACCGTGGCCCGAATATCAA
This sequence comes from uncultured Verrucomicrobiota bacterium, assembly GCA_945483525.1. The sequence goes on along the minus strand of CALYRV010000032.1, from coordinate 7,555 downwards.
CCGATTCACCACCGACCGAAGCCCCGTCAATGACGCCGTCACCATCAAGATCAACCTTGAATCGAAGCAAATGATCCTTAATCGTCGCCTTACCTACCGGCGTCGAAAGCGATACGCCGGATCCACGCCGCTTCACCACCTCAACCCCCCACGGGGTAAGAATGCCGAACCGGTCGATACCAGTCGTCTTACGGCTGTCGCCATCATAAGTAAGCGCCATCATCCCGCGGCTCGCCAGCTCGTAAGCGACCTCATCGTCAATGATGCTGTCCGCCGCCCCGTTCTTCTGCCGGATCGTCTTCGGCCAGATTCCATCCGCATCCCAAATCGCCTCAAACGCCGTCTTCACCTGCAGACAGAGCTCGCGCGCACGGGCACGCTCGGCAGATCTGCGCATCGCGGAAAAGCCAGCGAGCGATGCCCCAACGAGAATCGCGATGATACCGATCACGATAAGCATTTCAATCAAAGTAAAGGCACGCTTCATATCAGTGATTCATTCGAATGATGTCGTCGGATATATAATCGGCAACGGTGAGGTTGGAGCCGCCACGAACTTCGTTAACCCGCTTGTCGAGCATTCCGGTCTTGTCAATCCACGGCGGAAAAGTGCGACAATTCGGGCCGGAGCTCCAGAGCGTATACGACTGGGCGCCGGCCGGCGAATAATAATAGAACTCCTGATACCATCCGTCCACAATGGATATGGTATCGAGCATATACCAGTTTCCGCCCTTGCCGCCGGGGGAATAAAGATTGATCGTCGGCGGTGGCGCCTCTTCGTCTGGATCATCAAAGAGATTCCCGCCCGAAGAGATATTGATACCGTAGATATCGTCCATCACATGCCCGAGACGACAAATACCCTCGAGGTTCGCCATCCAGTTAGCGCAAACCGCCTGCGACGGCATGTTAGCCACCCTGATGAAATCAGCCTTGGACCCCTTGAGGCGCCCAGCGTCCGCTTCACCTTCGCGGTTACGCTCAACGTATTTGTAGACCTGCTTCCAAGTGAGATTTCGACCTGTCGTGGCATCGACACATTCATCGTTGTTCTCACTCCATTGAGCACATGGATTGCCACCACCGGCACCACAATACAGCGGATCACCTTGCATCATCACCAGATACCGCGGCAGTAGATAACTCAGAAGACCGAACTTGAAGATCTGGACATCGCGCCAGTCGGTCTTATCCCAGTACGCGGTGAAATCGCCTGGATTACCGATTGAGAAACCCTGTGAGAACGCGGAATACAAAGAGCTCTGCCGATACTTCTCGTTACTGCCAGCAAGTTCACGAATCCGCTCAGAGAACTCCTCCACCGTCTCGCGCATATCTTCACGAAACGGAAAGGCACAATCAACCGGCTGACTCCTACAGGCAGCCTCAATCTGATCCCACCTGAGCGTATCATTCGACTCATCGGTCTGCACTCCGTTCTCCACGACGGTGAAAATGTCGCGCGAACCATAGACCTTAACCGGCGGATAACTGCCGAACGCGGCGAAATACCCTGATAAGCTGTTCTCAAGCTTCTGAAGCCGCGTGATCGTTTTGATTCTCGCAGTCTCGTCCTTGGAAACCGCTCCGAGTCTGAACATGATCGTCATCAACGTCGCCATGACGGTGACTACAATCAGCAACTCGATGAGAGTAAAGGCCTTTTTCAACTTACGAACCGGCTCCAGTGACAGTGGAGATGATCTTGATCATCGGCAGGAACATCGCGATGACAATCGTACCGACAACGACAGCGAGGAAGATGATCAACGTCGGCTCAATTGCCGCCGTCATGCCGGCAACGGCGTTGTCGACTTCATCGTCATAAGTATTCGCGATACGCGTAAGCATATCTGCGAGCGCACCGGTCTCCTCACCGACCTCAACCATCGAAACCACCATCGGCGGGAACACGGAACACGCCGCGAGAGGAGCGGTCATGCCTTCACCTTCCTTCACCGCGTCATGAACGTTCTGAAGCGCTTGCGAAACCACCCGATTGCCGGTCGTATCGCGCACGATGACCAATGACTGAAGGATCGGGACGCCAGATGCAAGCAGCGTGCCGAGCGTACGAGTGACACGCGATACCGCGGTGCGCTGCACGAGCGTGCCGGTAACCGGCATCTTGAGCGAAATAACATCGAATAGATATGCGCCCTTCTCGGTGTGCCCGATGACCTTTTTAATTACCACCAGCGCCGCAATGATAATGCCCATCGTGACAATGTTGTGCTGCACCCAGTCGGAAACGCCCATGACGAATTCCGTAATCGCAGGAAGTGACGCGCCGCCAAGCATGTCGTTAAATACCTGCTTGAACTTCGGAATCACAGCCACCAGCAAGAACGCGGTAATGCCGATGGCGGCAAACAGAACCACAACAGGGTAAATCATCGCGCCCTTCACCTTGTTCTTGATTCTCTCGGCCTTTTCCGCGAATTCAGCGAGTCGACCGAGGACGACTTCCAACACGCCACCAGCCTCACCAGCCTTCACCATGTTCACGTAAAGATTGTCGAAGATCTTCGGATAGGCGGTGAGCGCCTCGGAAAAAGTACCGCCGGACGCAATAGTCTCGGAAATACCGCCGAGCGCTTCGTTAAGCTGCGGGTCCTTCATCTGGCGCCGAAGGACCTCAAGACCGCGCATCAACGGAAGCCCAGCGTTCACCAGTGTCGCGAGCTGACGCGTGAACTGGGTAAGAACCTTCGTCTTGATCTTGCCACGCATGAATGCCGGCAGCTTGATGTTGATCTTGATGTCCTTGTTAAGCCCACTCTTCTTGGCCGGAGCCGGCGCTGTTGCCTTTCCACGCTTAGCCGCCGCCTTCTGCGGCTGCGGAGCAGGAGCCGACTTCACTTCGCCGATAGCGGTCGGAAGCAAGTTCTGCGCACGGATAGACTGGATCGCGCTGTTACGATCTGCGGCTTCGATCTGTCCGCGAATTTCCTGACCGGTCGCAGCGTCCGTAGCCTTATACTGGAATATAGCCATACTTTATATACCCCTATCTTTCAGGAGTATTATGCCATAAGTCCACCGGAATGTCCAGCGGAGATTAGAAAGCGGGCGTGGAGCGAGAACTTGACCTTCTTGCCACTACATGTGGCAATATAATCACGCTCCCGATCATTTTCATCTGATTATGTCTGGCGCATAGTCGCGGATTGGCGGAATGTCGTCTCGGTCAACGCGCGAACTCACGACTCTTCGCGCACCCCTGCTAGGGCATCGCTTCGCGACTCGCTGCGCTCGGGGGATACCATGATGATCGACCACTGCCCATGCCTCATCGCCGTGCAAGCCGAACCGAGGGTCAATCATCACGCGCCCGAGGCGACATTCCACCAACCGCGACCGGCAACAGAATTTACCACCGCCAAGAGCGAAGCCTCGTTCCGCGAGCGAGAGCCAACAGTCGCACGAGAACACATTAACGGGGACGATGTGATTTCGACCCCGAAGTGAAGGGCGCGCGTGAAGGCGCGCGCTGTCGAAATCATGTCGGGGGCCACGGTAATGTGTGGTTCGGGCGAGCTGTCGTGCTCGCCGAGGAACACGCGAGGAGCCATGCACCGCAGCGTCTTGCATTACCACCGAATCCATGCCGAAGGCGCAAGGTTACCCGCACCGCACCGCTTCGCCGGGGACGGCTAAGGATGCTTAAAAGTGCTTCACCCGCGGTACCCAGCCGCGGGCTTCTTCTTCACCCATGCGGGCGAAACACATCACGATCAGACGATCGCCGACCGCGCCCTTATGAGCTGCCGCGCCGTTAAGACAACAGACATGAGTTCCGCGCTTCCCAGCAATCGCATAAGTTTCAAAACGATTACCGTTCTCAACGTCGGCACAGAGAATCTTCTCGTAAGGAAGAATCCCAACCGCCTCCATGTCATCGGGATCAAGCGTAAGCGACCCCTCGTAATCTAGACACGCCTCCGTAATCCGGATGCGGTGAAGTTTCGCCTTAAGGATTTCCAGTTCCATTCTCAGCCTTCAACCAAATTCATACACCTGTAAGCTCGAACCGCTGCCCCAACCCGCTTACCTACACCTGTCCTCAACCATCTTCGCGGTCACGACGACCTTCGACAACTTCACATTGCCAGGCGCCTCGTACATCACGTCAAGCATCAGCTTCTCCATCTCTGCACGCAGACCGCGAGCACCAGTCTTACGCTCAACCGCCTTCTTGGCGAGCGCCCGCAACGCATCTGGCTTGAACTCAAGATCTACGCCGTCCATCGCCAAAAGCTTCGTATACTGCTTCACCAACGAATTCTTCGGCTCGGTAAGAATCCTGACCAGATCCTCCTCCTTAAGCTCATCCATCACCGTCACCACGGGAAGACGCCCAGTGAACTCGGGAATTAACCCGAACTTGATGAGATCCTCCGGACGGACGTCCCGCAGGGAAGTTGAGGAGTTGGAATGTTGAGGGGTTGAGGAGTTCTCGGAGCCAAAGCCAATTACGGACTTGCCGCTCCTGGACTTCACAATCTTATCAAGATCCACGAACGCGCCACCACAAATGAAGAGAATGTTGGAGGTGTCGACCTCGATGTACTCCTGATCGGGATGCTTGCGCCCGCCTTTCGGAGGAATCCGGCAGATGGTACCCTCAATCAGCTTAAGAAGCGTCTGCTGCACACCTTCACCGCCGACATCCCTTGTGATCGAGACATTATCAGTCTTCGAAGCGATCTTATCAATCTCGTCAACGTAAATGATGCCGCGCTTCGCCTGCTCAACGTCGCCATCCGCGTTCTGTAGCAGATAACGCACCAGGTTCTCGACGTCTTCTCCAACATACCCAGCCTGCGTGAGCACCGTGGCGTCTCCAATTGCGAACGGCACACCGAGGATCTTCGCAAGCGTCTTCGCAAGCAACGTCTTGCCGGAACCCGTCGGACCAATCAACAGGATATTCGACTTCTCAATCTCGACATCAGGATACGATACGCCTGCAGACGTACGAACACTCTCCCGCTCCCTATTCCCCTTCTCCGTCGCCTCCAGGCGACGGTAGTGGTTATGAACCGCGACGGACAACACCTTCTTCGCCTCGTCCTGCCCAATCACGTACTGATCAAGGAATTCTTTGATCTCCTTCGGGGTGGGCGTCTTGGGAAGCGGCTTCTTCTTTGCCGCTGACTTCTCATGCCTCGTAACAAACTCGTTCGCATGCTTCACGCAATCAACGCAGATCGCCCCGTTTTCCCCAGGGATAACCGGAACTTCTTTCGAGCTCCGACCACAGAAACTACAGATATATTCCGGCTCTTTCACTCTTCTCTATTCGCAATTATCACAATAAAGCAGTCGCTTCAGACGACAACCTTGTCGATAAGTCCCCACTCAACCGCCTCTTCCGCGGACATGAAATGATCTCGATCGGTATCCTTGACGACCTCCGCCATCTTCTTTCCGGAATGCTTCGCGAGAATCCCGTTCAGCACTTCCTTAAGACGCAAAATCTCCTTCGCCGTAATCTCGATATCCGACGCCTTGCCCTCGGCACCACCCCACGGCTGATGAATCATAATGCGAGCATTCGGAAGCGCGAAACGCTTACCCTTCGCACCGGCCGTAAGGAGAACCGCGCCCATCGAAGCCGCCTGACCAATGCAGTAAGTCGCAATCGGACACTTGACGAACTGCATCGTGTCGTAAATGGCGAGACCTGCCGTTACACTGCCGCCAGGCGAATTAATGTAGACGTTAATATCCTTCTTCGGGTCCTGCGACTGCAGGAAAAGAAGCTGCGCACAGACCGCATTCGCCATATCGTCGTTCACCTCGCCAGAGATGAAAACAATCCGATCAAGAAGGAGTCGCGAGTAGATATCGTAAGTGCGCTCTCCCTTACCGGTTTGCTCGACAACGTAAGGAATCATGTAGGATTTTGTCATAATTAAAGGTTGCAGGGTTACAGGGTTGCAGGGTTGCAAGGTTGCAGATACTCCTGAAACCTTGCAACTTTGAAACCTTGGAACCTTACTTTTTGGCGTTCTGTAAAATGAATTCAATGACCTTCTTGCCGCGTTCCTTGTCGTCCGCCTCGATCTTCTCTTCCTTCGCGATCGCCTCGATGACGTACCAGAGACGGACCTGCTTGGCCGCCGTGTCCTCGGCGTCCTTGAGGATCTTGTCGCGATTCTTCTCAAAGTACTCGGCAGAAAGACCAGCGTACTGGGCGCGCTGCGCGAGCTCGTTGAGGTAGTTGTCCATCGCGTTACGAACCTGCGTCTGCGGCACGTCGAAATCAACCTTCTTCATCAGGAGCTCGACCGCCTCATTCTCGCGACGCACAGCCTCGTCGGCGATGGCCTTCTTCTCCATCTGTTCACGGATGGTCGCGGTGAGCTTCTCAAGCGATTCGGCCTTGGCCTTCTCAACGAACTCCGCATCGGACGGCAAGATGCGGCGACGAAGACCGGTAAGCTTTACGGTGTACTCCGCCTTCTCGCCCTTAAGGCCCTCGGGGGCCGCCTCCTTGTCGAACTTCGCCTTCACGCCTTCCTTCTCGTCGCCGATCTTCATGCCCTTGACGGCATCAAGAATCTCGGGAAGGAAGCGACCCTCCTCAAGCTGAGTCCAGAAACCCTTGCCCTCGGCAACGACCTTCGCCTCAGGATTGATCTCCAGAATGGACTTCTTGCCGACCTTGCCGGAATAGTCGATCTGAACGAAATCACCATCCGCGGCAACATCACCATCCTTCGCGTCCTCGTACTTCGCGTACGCCGCACGGAGACGCTCAATCTGCTCGGCAACCGCGGCATCTTCGACGCGAGTGTTCGCCTCGGAAATCTTAAGCCCCTTGTAAGTTGGAAGCTTGAAAACCGGCTTGATATCAATGATCGCAGTAAACTCGCCACCTTCAGCGTCGTGCTTGATGTCCTCAACGTTTGCAAGCGCAACCTCGTCAATCGACTCGGCCTTCACCGCGTCGGAATAGTACTTCTGGAACATCGAACGCTCGGTCTCCTGCTTGAGGCCGCTCGCGAACTCCTTGCGGATCACCTCAACTGGCACCTTGCCCTTACGGAAACCTGGAAGCTGCGCCTCGCGGCAGAAGATCTTCTCGACGTCCTTGACGACCGCCTTCATCTCCTCCGCATCGAGCTTCACCGTAAGCTTGACCTGGCACTTTTCCGCCTTCTTGACACTAGTCTTCATAATTTTAGACAATACTCCTATGTTAAAAAATCATTTTCATGTATTTTATCAGAATTCTACGCAAAAATCAATAGCGTCTTTCGCCCCTTCCAACCAGTCAATTTCGAAAAACAAAAGCGCGCTTGCCCCCAATATTTATTAGTTCAAATGCGCTTTTATTAGTGCCAGGAGCGGGACTCGAACCCGCACGTCAAATACTTGACAAGGGATTTTAAGTCCCTGGTGTCTGCCATTCCACCATCCTGGCTACACTAACGGATATTGTAGCAAAAAAATAGCCGCGTGTTACCGCGGTTTCGCTTTTTGTGCTGGTTGCCTCGCAGGGACTCGAACCCCAACAAGCAGAATCAGAATCTGCGGTGCT
>CALYRV010000031.1 GCA_945483525.1 uncultured Verrucomicrobiota bacterium | reverse complement strand
TGGCTTGTTGAGATGGCGCAGGCGGTAACTGTTTCGGTAAGCCCGTACCCCTCGAGGAAGTTGACATGGAGCTTGCGGAAACACTCGATAACCGGCTTCGGACACGGAGCACCGCCGGTGATGAAGAACTTGAGCTTACCGCCGAGCTTCAAAAAGACCATATGCATCACGGGCCCGCGCAGACCGATGGACATCAAGAACTTCGCGATCTTCGACTTCGCGAGACCGTCCTGAATTTTATCGAAAAGCTTCTCGGCCAGGAGCGGCACCCCGCAGATCACGGTCGGCTTCAGGTCGTGGATGTCACGCCCGACGGTTCGAAGCGACTCGACAAACTTCATCTCGGACTGCGTACGGAGCGTCACCACGAAGTTCGCGCAGAAGCTGAACGCATGGAAAAGCGGCAGGACCACGAGGAAGGAGTCGGCGGTCGAAATCGGCGGATTCGCGTTGAAGACACCGAGCGCACCATCGGCATCGGCGACGAAATTGCGGTGGGTGAGCATCGCCCCCTTGGGCTTGCCGGTCGTACCGGAAGTATAGATGATCGAGGCGACGTCGTCATCCTGCGCGACATTTGCGTCATACCATGCGCCGCCGCCAGAAACACGGAGCTTCTCGAGCGGCAGGACCGGGACATCGCCGATCATCTGACCCTCATGGACCAGACCATCGGTAATGACGATTCCGCGCAGGGTCTTCACCTTCGGAGCCAGCGTCATCATCATCTTGATATGGGCCTTGTCCGTCGTGACGACCCGAACCTGCGCGTCGTTGAGGATATACTCCATCTCGGACTCGTGCAACTTCGGATCCATCGGCACCACCGCGACACCGGCACCGGCTTGCGCGAGATAGGTCTCCAACCAGTCGGGATCGTTGCCGAGGATAATCGCCGTATTGTCCTCACGGGGCTTCAGCGCGAAACGAGTACCATAACCCTCCGCATAATCGCGCACCCGCGCGAGATACTCCTTCCAAGAACGATGTTGCCAGACCTTGTCCTGACACCAGGTCAATGCGTTAAACTCCGGCACCTCCGCAGCATTCTTCTCGAGTAATCCACGAATCGTCATTGCTTTTCCTCCGCAAACTTTCTTCTTATTATATCAAATTCCCCGCGCTCCGTTTCACTTCACTGGTCCTTCGGACCCCTTCCGGAAACATATCCGGTTGATAATCTCCGCGAAATTCTCCCCTCCTGCGAGTATTTCAATGGCAATACGCAGGTAAAGGCAACGCACCGGAACCGTTTCGAACCGCGGGAACCGGACCGCGTCCTTCTCCGTCGTCACCAGTGCATCGGCGCCCATATCGGCGGTACGGTTAAGGGCGTAAAGGATTTCTGACGAGTCGTAACGATGATGATCGGCGTAACGTTCGCACCACACGACCTTCGCACCGAGATGACGGAGCGAATTCTCGAATCCTTTCGGAGAAGCGATACCGGAAAGCGTACACGTCGTCTTCCCCTGAAGCCACTCCAACGGATACTCCTCGCGACTCCAAACGTCCTTAAGCACCCGCGGAGTGTGATTGCATTCCACAATCTCGGCGGTGGTGTTGTACTTCCTGACCTCCTCCTTCACCGCGCTCACGTCACCGCGGCATTTGGTGAGGAATATGATGTCAGCTCGCTTCAGGTTCCTGGCCGGTTCTCGGAGAATTCCCCGGGGAAGCATATTGCCGTTGCCGAACGGATTCGTCGAATCTACCAACACGACCTCGACGGAATGCTTGAGCTTCTGATACTGAAAACCGTCGTCGAGGATAAGCGTATCACAACCGAGCCGCTTGATCGCGTAACGACCGGCCTTCACGCGGTTACGATCAACGACCACTGCGACACCGGGAAGATTCGACGCGAGCATGTAAGGCTCGTCACCGCCGGTCGCGGCGTCAAGCAGAACATGGCGTCCGTCGGACACCACGAGCGGCGGCGTAACGACCTGGGTGAACATCCGCTGCCAGAACGGCGCCTCTTTGCGACGATAACCACGCGAAAGGATCGCCACCTTGCGTCCTTCGGACGCGAGCGTCCGCGCGAAAATCTCGGTCACCGGGGTCTTGCCCGTGCCACCGGCGGTGACGTTACCGATCGAAATGACCTGCACTCCGAGCGGGAACCTGGGAAGCAACCCGATCCGATACAGCAGATACCGGATTCCGACGACCGCCGCAAATACGCAACTCAGCGCCTTCAGCACCGCCAGCAGGAACCGGATGCCTGGCGTGCAATCCTGATCGGCGCCCTTCTCCTGAATGAGCTTGACGAGATAACTCTCAAGCCGTTCGATTCCGTTTGGACGTGCCTTGCGCAAAACGGACTCCCCCTCACTGCATCATCACGTTGCCGAAATCGGCGCCGAAGGCCCGGAGATAAATGAAGAAACCGACACTGAAATCGCGGTCACGGCGGAAGCCGTCGATACAAGTGTACGGCTCGTCGAATTCGAGAAGCAGCCGGAACCCGAGGCAATCGGTACGGTAGTCGATCCACGCACCTGCAGAATCGAGCTCGTCTTTACGGCAGTCCCAACGAACATACGGACTCCACACGATCGCATCGCAAAGCTCGTGTTCGAAACCGGCATAGAGGAAGGTGTAATGCAAAACGTTGAACTCGTCACAGGTCATAGTCAACGGATCGTACGGCGACGAAGAATAGTCCCAACGGCGGAAATCGTTATGCGACAAATTAACGAAATACCGGAAGGTATCAGTGAGACGATGAGACCAGCCGAACCCGCCGATCGCGACGGTGTCGTTTTCCGTATCGTATTCCATCCGCGCCGAAAGCGTCGCGCCGGAGAACGGATGCCAACCGAGCCGGAAACCCGGTATCGCCGTCATGTCGCGCTCCCCATAATTGGGCTTGCCGACATCCGCAAGCTTATGATAACGGTCGGTTCCGAGCCACGAGGTATCGTTACCTTGCAACACACAGTAGAGATCGAAATCAAGATAACGACGGAACCCGCCGGCATCATCCGCGATATCGAGCGTGTTGCGGACACCTGGAGTAAGGCCGTACCATGAATACGGAAGATTGCGCCCACGCGACGCGAACTGATCAGACCACTCGAGCGAAGCGTCGACGGCATCGAAGACGTAAGGACGCGCGCCGTCATCCAGTCCGTTATGCCACGCCTTCTGCGCGAGCACGTCCAGATAAGGCTCGATCATATGCCGCCAACCGTCAAACTCGGCAGTGCCACGGGCAGCGAAGGTTATACCGCCTTCGACAATCGAACGAATAACATTATCTGACACATCATGCGACGACTCCCAGCCGGTAAGGCAGTCGTTACCGGTCTCGCTCCAGAAGGTACCGCGATATGCGACGCGTGGAACCACGGACAGAACGTCCGCGAACTTCATCGGCGCCGTAATACGATGATAAGTGTCGAAGCGAACCGCATCATAATCCGCCCACAGACCCGGACAACGGTTATAGGCCGTTACCTCGTCTCCGCGACCGAATTTCGCGTACTGACGACGGAGATAACCGACCCGATTCTGTGACTCGTAATTGACCGGCAACCCGAACACCGGCAGCGGATTGACATCGAAATAGAACTCCGGAAGCCGCGCGGTGCCGGCAATGAAGTCGTTCATCGGACCCGAGACACTGACTCCAAATCCCGACCAGTTCTCGATATGCTCCCATGCGAGCTCGTTGGCATCATAACCGAGGAACTGGTTCTTGAGCATGAACAACGACTTGCGGACGAAGTCGACCTGGAAGAACGAATCGCTGAAATACGCCGCCTGCGCTCGCAACTGATCACGCTCGGTGACATCCCAACGATGCTCGAACTGAATGCCGTAGCGGTTATCCGAAATATGACTGCCCCAATGGTCATGATGCCAGTCGTCGCCGTCGCCGTGGTACTCGTCATAGCGATCACTCCGGTCGTAAGCGTAATAGGCCTTGAACCTGCCCTGACCGAATTCCCCCAGCCGCCAGCTGAATGACTGACCGGCGGCCACACCCTGCTTATACCGGAGATCGAAACGCGTATTGCCGTCGAGCCCCCAGCCTTCGGGATCCTCTGACGCTCGCTTGCCCGCGATATGATAGACGTACTTGGTCATCAGGAACGCGCCCCAACGGCCGGCATAGCCAGGCATTATCCGCAACCCCTCTTCACTCCAGAGCGGAACTCGGAGGTACGGGACCCAGAGCAGCGGAAGCTCCCATAAATGAACCCAGCCGTCACGCAACAGGGCATAGTCACCGTCCTTATAGTCGAATGCGCCCGAGACATGCCAATGAAGATTTCCGACCTCGTTCGTACAGGTCGTAAACATCGTGGGATTGCCGAAATGGTAAATATCCTCGCCGTCGCGGGAAAGCCCGGAACTGAGCATCCTGAAAGGAGCGTGCACTGCCACAACATTGCCGCTCGCCACCAGCGATTCGGTCTTGGGATCGACCTGAATGATGTCGGCGAGGATGTTCAAAGGCCGTTCGCGCTCTTCCGCGATTGCGGAAAACGAGAAAAGCGCGGCGAATGTCGCGAGGATAGTCTTCTTCATTATGCTTGAGAGTATATCACTTCTGAGGTGGCCGCGTCCAGTATCGAAAACGACTCGGGATGACGGTGAAGCTCGGAGACGAAAGTGAGCCGCGTATTGTAATCGTTCTGGAGCTCGGCGAGAATCTTCGAATCCTCGGTACGGAGACGCTGCATCACCTGAGGCGCGATGACGATCTTCGGCTCGAACGGCTTCTTCTCGATTTCGGCCTTACGGAGGAGCGAGATCAGCTTGCGCTGGATCTCAATCGAAATCGCCATCGGAGACTTCACGAGTCCGTGACCCTGGCAATACGGACAAGTGGAGGTGAGCTGCGAAAGGATTGACGAATCCTGACGCTGACGACTCATCTCCAACAGTCCGAGTTCGGAGATATCAAGGACATTCGTCCGCGCACGATCGCGCTTCAGGGCGTCCTTAAGCGCACGACAGACCTTACGCTGGTGCTGCCGCGACTTCATATCGATGAGGTCGAGGATGACGAGTCCGCCGATATTACGCAGACGCAGCTGACGCGCAACCTCGTCGACCGCCTCGAGGTTGACCTCGAGAATCGCATCCTCCTGACTGCCCGAACCCTTATAGTGTCCGGTATTGACGTCAACGGCGATCAACGCCTCGGTCTCGTCGATGACGAGGTATCCGCCGGACTTCAGGGGCACCTGACGCGCGAACGCGTCGCGAAGCTGACGCTCGATGCCATAATGCTCGAAGATGCCGGTCTCGCCGTCATAACGGTGAATCTTGGCACGTGAACGCCGCGAAATCATACCGGTGACGTCGCGCATCGCATTGAAGCTCTTCTCGTCATCGATCAGAATCGCGTCGACATCCTCGGTAAGCCAGTCACGGACCACACGCTCGCAGAGGTCCGGCTCCTGAAAGATGCAGCACGGGGTGCGGAGGTTCTTAACATTCCCCTGCATCTCATTCCAGACCGAAAGGAGATTCCTCAGGTCGCGGGCGAAAGCCTTCGCCGAAGCACCGGCACCGACGGTACGCACCACGAGTCCGACATTATCCGGAAGCGGTAGACGATCCAGAATCTTCTTCAACCGCTTACGTTCGTTGGCATCACCTATCTTCTTGGAGACGCCACGGATCTTCGTGCCCGGCATCATTACAAGATAGCGCCCGGGGATCGACAAATTGGCAGTTACACGAGGACCCTTTGTAGAGATCGGCCCCTTCGTAACCTGAACGATGATCTCGCTTCCCGGCGGAAAGCGCTTGGCAATTTCGGCATCGGAAAGCCGGTTTGACTTTCTGCCGCCCTTCTGCTTCTGCCGCGGTTCGTCGTCGTCATCAAGAAGCGCATCAGCATCGGGCGTCATATCCCAGTAATGAAGGAACGCGTTCTTTTTAAGCCCGATATCGATGAATGCCGCCTGAAGGTCGTTTTCAAGGTTCTGTACGCGGCCCTTGAACACACTGCCCACGAGACGCTCCTCTTCTGGATGTTCGACCATGAACTCTTCAAGCCGTCCGTTCTCAATGACCGCCACGCGAGTCTCAAGCCGTTCGACGTTGATAATGATCTCTCGTTTAAACTTCTTCTTCATGAAGAGGCCTGCAATATTGCCTACGATTCCCATCTTGGATTTTCCTTTCCGTATACGGATACACTTTGTATTAAACCTAATCCGGCCATCACCGTCACCAGGAACGTGCGGCCGGAAGAAATAAAAGGTAGTGGCACGCCGGTGATCGGAACGAGTCCGACCGACATGCCGATATTAACGAAAACGTGCGCGAAAATCAATGTCGTGATTCCGATCACCAGCAGTCTACCGCTAGTGTCATCGCAACGGAAGGCCACCCAGCCGCCAGGTACCAGCAGAAGCCCAAACAAGAACAGCAGCACTAGCGATCCTACGAAACCGGTCTCCTCGGCATAGACGCAAAAGATAAAGTCGTTGATTGAAATCGCCGGCGGCAGATACTTGAGATGATTGGCCTCGCCCTTGCCGAAGCCCCTGCCGAAGAAGCCCCCGGACCCGATAGCGATCTTTGCCTGACGAAGCGTATAACCGGCTCCCAGCCGGTCCTCTTCTGGATAAATGAAGGTCTTCACGCGTTTGACCTGATGGTGCTTAAGCGGCACGAAACGCATTATCCGCTCACGCCGTTCGGGGCTCACTCCTGGACGCTCGGCGACGCCGATTACGCCCAGCAGCATCGCCGTAAAAAGAAATCCCGACACGAGCATCACCATCAGTCCCCTACGCCAGACGCGGGCGGCAAACATAATCAGCACACAAGCAGGAACAAGGGCGAGTGCGGTCCCGAGGTCTGGTTCGAGCAGAATCAGCAGCACCGGCACTCCGACAATCGCTAACGCGATGCAAAAACCGACAAATCCCTTAAGCTTCGGCACGACCGCCGCCAAGAAGAGAATCACACAGAGCTTGGCTATCTCACTAGGTTGGAAGAAGAATAGCCACCGTCGCCCACCAAACCGATCGGTACCGATCAGCAGTACCGCCACCAGCAATATGACCGCCATGCCGTAAATCGGAGCCGAAAGATATGCCATAATCTTCCGGTAATCGACGAAGGCGATCACGAAGTAGATCATGAATCCGAAGACAGCAGTAACGAGATTGTTGATCCAAAGTCCGTGAAAAATCTTTTCAGTACGGGCGTTGCCGGCCGAATAGATGGTCAAGGTGCCGACGATCACAAGCGCGACCGCCGCCGCCAGCATCACCCAGTTCAACCTCTTCAGCTTCGCAAGCATGACCTACCTCTTGACCCTCGGACCATTACCGAATGTCTCTTTAAGGATATTCGCCACCTTTGGAGCCGCCGTACTGCCGCCGCTCACCCCGTTTTCGACCACCAGCGCCACCGCGACCACAGGATTGTCCGCCGGCGCGTACGCAATGAACCACGTGTTCTTGCGCCGACGATCTCCCCGCCCCACTTCGGCGGTTCCGGTCTTGCCCGCGACAATGACCTTGTTGCCGTCCGGATCGACGACTCCTTCACCGCCCTTAACTCCGCTCCCCTTGGGATCATTGACAACGGCGATCATACCATCACGGACCACCTGGAGCTGTTCGGATGTAAACGGAATCGGGCCGCGATCGGTAGATTCCCGAATCGTCTTCTTGAAATGCGGCCGCACCAACCGCCCCGTACCCAACGCCCCAGCCACGCACGCCATCTGCAGCGGCGTCACAGTCAACATGCCCTGCCCGATAGACATCTGCGGAAGATCTCCTGGATACCACGGCTCCCCGTAGATGCGCCTCTTCCAGACACCGTCCGGCACGACACCGCATTCCTCACCCGGGAAGTCGACACCTGTCTGACCACCAAGCCCAAACGCCTTCGCCGCATTGCATATCGCATTCGTCCCAATGTCATTCCCGAGCGTACAAAAATAAGGATTGCAGCTATCGCGAAGCGCTGTGCGCATGTCCTCCTCCCCATGCCCCCAACGACGCGAGCACCTAAGCCTCCAGTCTCCAAGTTCGTAAACTCCGGTACAATCGACACGAAGATCCGGCGGAAATCCGATTGCCAGACCAGCCAAAGCAGTAATCGGCTTAAAGGTCGAACCCGGAGCGTAGGTCTCGCCGCAGAATCGGTTGCGATACTCCCGATTACCCACATAATCACGATTCAATTCCTGGGTCAGCCGAGGAACGCACAACCGAAGATCGTAGGCCGGCGAACTCGCGGCGGCCAGAACGCCTCCGTCCCGAGGATCCAACACAACGCAGGCACCACGCTCTCCCTTCAACTCCCGCTCAACCACCATCTGGATCCTGGAGTTAAGCGCCAGTTCCAGATCCAATCCACGCAACGCCACTACCGCCGTCTCCCGATCAACAAGGAAGCACCGGCTGTCCACGGTAAGGAATTCGACCCCAGGGACGCCCTTCAGGAACGTGTCATAAAAATGCTCCAACCCAGAACGCCCAGTCATCTCGCGTTGCCGAAAATAGAAATCCCCTTCGGCGTCTGATTCCGCCGCCTCCGCAGAACCCGTGAACCCGATAAGGTGCGCGGCAAGCTGCCCGTTAGGATAGTCGCGCTCCTCTCGCTCCACCACAGAGAACCCAGGAAACAACCGCGAATGCTCGCAGAAGCGCTCAAACGAATAACGATCGATGTCATCCCACACCGTCATCGGGACTGACAGCTTCTGACGCAGATGACGTAGAACGTTAGTCTCCGAAACCGGCGACACCAGTCCGGTGGCGCGAGCTATGTCGTCAACCGCCTCAAGAATCGCATGCGCCGTAGCCGTCCACTTCGGCTTCTGAAAATACTCGCAGTGACAGACGATCGAGAAACACGGACGATTCCCGGCAAGAACGATGCCGTTGCGGTCGATGATCCTGCCCCGAGGCGCCGCGACACGGACACGTCGCACCGACTGCTCCTGAGCCGCCAAGCGCATCCGCGACGAATCCTCGACCTGAATTCCATAGAGATTGACCGCTAGCACGGCGAGCCCCAACACGAACGCCGTCGACACCCCCCAACATGCGATGTCACTGACCACGGAAGAACGATTACTCATCAAATCCCGCCTTCCCGCCAGCCCACGTCAACACCAGCAACACAATCACAAACGCCACCGCCCCAAGCGGCAACGACAGCATCAACGACACTAGGGCATCACCAATCGGACCCGCCTTGCACATGCTGGTCCAGACCGCATATGCAGGAAATACCGCCAAAAGAAAAGGACGGGGGAAATACGCCTTGCGCGACACAAGCGCCGCAATCGTGAAAAAACAAATCGAAGACATCGGCGGCAACGATGAAAGCGCGTCCTCGAATGCACCCGCCGCAACCGCGGACATCACACCCGGAAGCACGTTCACCCGCGACGCGATGATCATAACCACGGACAACAGCACCGGGAAGCCAATGCCGAAAAACGAAGGCAACAGCTCTTCCGCGGCCGCCGCGATCACGATGGCCACAAGAATAAAGACAAACTGGACCACCTCATCTTTCACGCTTTATGAACACGTCTTCAAGCCCATCGAAATCCACGCCCGGAATCACCGAACCCGTCCACTCGCCACTCTCCAGGGCAGACGCCTCTCCGAGCCTCCCGACTACAAATCCCTTCGGAAAAACCCCACCGCGCCCAGAGCTCACAACCCGCGCCAACCGATGCTCCTTCGCCAACCCGCGAATATGCGTAATCGCAAGCTTGTTACCGTCACCCCCCGAGAGGACTCCGCTGGCGGTACGGTTTCCGGGAAGTTCTATCGTACACGAGACCTTCAAAGTCGGATCAGTCAATAACATAATCTGACAAGTATGAACGGTCACGTCAACGACAATGCCCACTAGCCCGTCCGGAGAGGCGACTATCGCACCTTCAACCACTCCATCCAACGAACCGCGCCCCACCCTGATCGCATTCGCAGAACCAACAGCTCCGCAGTGATCGGATAACACGGGCGCCGCAATCCACTCCTCTGGTTCTCGTTCGGCATACCCTAACGAACGACGCAGCGACGCATTCTCCCGCTCCAACCGCTCAATCTCGCCAACCAACATCGAGAGCGTCTCCACTTCACGACGAAGCCGACCTGACTCCGCCGCATATGACGGACCATTGAAAACGCCTTTGACCCGCTGCCAGACCACGCGGCGGAAACCCAACGCCATCCGCTCCATCGGATAGACCGCCTCAACCGCCATACCCCTGGAGAAGACAAAAACCCCAATAATCACCGCAGCAAGCGCGATGATCCCATAGGTTCCAGTTGTTGTGTGTCTCACGGTGGCGAATCCCTTCTCTTATCGCGGGATTCGCCGAATCCTCTTACGATGCCCTCTTGTTACGCTCGAGGAAATCAAGCTCTCCAAGCACAACACCGGTTCCCTCGGCGACCGCACTCAGCGGATCGTCGGCAACCGTGACGGGAAGCCCCGTCTGCGCCGCAAGAAGCTTGTCGAGACCACGGAGCTGCGAGCTTCCGCCCGACAACACCAGACCTCGATCCACAAGATCCGCCGCAAGTTCCGGTTCGCACTTATCCAACGTAGACCTCACTGCGTCCACGATCTGACCGACCGGCTCCTTGAGCGCATCTCTAATTTCCTCGGAGGTTATCGTCAAAGTCTTCGGCAACCCCGCCACTATATCCCTACCGCGCACCTCAAGCGTCTTCTCCTCGCCCGTAGGATACGCACTACCAATCTCAATCTTGATCATTTCAGCCGTCCGCTCGCCGATGAGGAGGTTGTAAACCCTCTTCATGTAGCTCATTATGCACTCATCCATCGCGTCACCGCCAGCACGACGGGCACTGTAGCTATGAACGATTCCGGCCAACGAGATAATAGCGACTTCACAGGTGCCGCCGCCAATATCAACAATCATCGAACCCGCAGGCTCGGAAACCGGCAATCCCACGCCGATAGCGGCCGCCATCGGCTCCTCAATCTGAAACACCTGCCCAGCACCGGCGTTCTTCGCCGCATCTTCGACCGCGCGCTTCTCGACCTCGGTAATCCCCGAAGGAACAGCAATCATCAGCCGCGGTTTGAAATACTTACGGAGAAACTTGTTCTGCGGACCAACCTTCTTGATGAAATACTTGAGCATCGCCTCAGTGATGTCAAAATCGGCAATAACACCGCTCTTCATCGGGCGAATAGCGACAATATTGCCGGGCGTACGACCAAGCATGCGTTTCGCCTCCTCACCGACAGCAAGAACGCGCTTCGAGCCTCCCTGGATAGCAACCACCGAAGGTTCTCTGGCAACAATACCGACATCCTTCACGCAAACAAGGCAGTTAGCGGTACCGAGATCAATACCTATGTCAGCCGTGAAGAGCTGCTTGATCTTGCCAAAATTCAGGAAGTCCAACATTTGCGTTCTCTTTCTAATTCCTTAATGATTAATATTATTTTATTAAAAAATCCGGCGTCAGTCAATAGGGAAAGGTTAAAATATGATATAATTCCAGAAGTCATGAAAAGTATATTACCTCTCCTCATTCTCACTTCCTCTACCTTCGCCTACGAAGGGCCCACCCAAAATATCGCCCTGTGGCGCGGCGAAGAGACGATCGTCCGCCTAAACGACAACCTCGAAGGCGAAATCGGAGCGATTCCGACCAATGACGAGGTCAAAGCGGAATGCATGACCTTCACCCCCGTCCCGTACACGACCTCCGCCATGGGCTCGCAGATCGCCTTCCGCTACGACCGCCTCGTCGACAACCTTGCGTTTCTGGACCCCGGCCGCTCCTGCGGGGACAATGATCGCGGACCGGCCTTCCTGAAGCTCAGCGTGCCCGAAGACGCCAGACCCGGCGTGCACGACCTCGGGCCCGTCCGCGTCCGCGTCGTCGACCGCGTGCTGCCGAAACCTACGGACTGGAAATTCCTGCTCGACCTCTGGCAGCACCCGTGGTCCGTCGCTCGCTACTGGGAAGACGAGCCCTTCTCCCAAGACCACTATGACCACATGGCGATCCTCTGGAAGACCCTCGCCTGGTGCGGCGTGAAACCGATCACCACGACCCTCGTGGACCTCCCCTGGAACCACCAGTGCTACGACGCCTACCATTCAATGATCCGCCACATCCGGCACGCAGACGGCTCATGGACCCATAATTTCAAGCTCTTCGACGAGTACGTCGCCTTCGCGAAAGCATGCGGACTCGGTCCGCGCATCGACTGCTACACGATGTGCCCCTGGGGATACGTCGTCCGTTGGGAGAACGACAAGGGCGAGATCCAGCGCGGCGAAGCGAAGCCCGGCTCCGACCTCTTCAACGAGTTCTGGGGCGCGTTTCTTCCCGATTTCGTCAGCCACCTCGAAGCCAAGGGATGGCTCAAAGATACCTTCATCGCCATGGACGAGCGCACTCCCGAAGACATGAAGATCATCTCCGAGTTCGTCCGCGCCAAGGCACCGGGGCTGAAGATCCAGACCGCCGGCAACCAGAACCCCGCCAATTTCAAGGGCATCACCATCGACTCGTTCTGCCTCGGGCTCGCTCACTTCACCCCCGAGTTCCTCAAGGAGGTCGAGACGCGTCGGCAGAACGGACTCATCACCACCTTCTACGTCTGCTGCGGTCCGGCGCGGCCCAATACCTTTATGACCAGCAACGACAACGAGGCCTTCTGGCTCGGCGCCTTCCCCGCGATGAAAGCTCTCGACGGCTTCCTCCGCTGGGCCGCCAATAGCTGGCCCCGCGATCCGGACGCCGACGCCGCCTTCGGCTGGTGGGCGCCTGGCGACACCTTCCTCATCTATCCCGACGGCTCACCCTCCGCCCGGTTGATCAGCCTCCGCGCCGGCGTCGTCGCCGCGGAAAAGTGGCGCATTCTCGCGGAACAAAAGCTGTTCGAGAAGGAACGCGCCGAACTCGCCGCGAAATGGGGAGACTACGACAAGGCGATGAAAGGCGAACTCGACCATCACCGCTGCCGCCAGGAAATCGACGCCCTCGTCAACCGCGACTGAAGAACTCCTTCGCGAGACGGACGGACGCCATCGCGTCCTTCGTGTAATAAGTCGCGCCGATCGAACGGGCGTATTCGTCAGTGACAACCGCGCCGCCTACGAAGGTCGAAATCGACGGATCCGCCGCCTTGAGCTGACGGATCGTCTCTGCCATCGCGCCGACTGTCGTGGTCATGAGCGCCGACAGCCCCACCAGCTTCGACCCGTTCTTCACCGCCGCCGCCACGATCTCCTCTGGCGGCACGTCGCGTCCGAGATCGATCACATCGAATCCGTAGTTCTCCAAGAGCGCCCGCACGATGTTCTTGCCGATATCGTGAATATCACCCTTCACCGTCGCGATGATGATGGGAGAAGAAGTCGAAGGTGAAGTCGAAGATGAAGATGAAGTGCGACTGAGAATCTTACGGACCGCGGCAAAGGCCTCTCCGGCGGCATCGGCGGACATCAGAAGCTGCGGCAGGAAAAGCGTCCCCTGCTCGAAGCCCTTGCCGACCTCCTCCAGCGCCGGCACAATCCCCTTCTCGATCACCTCGACCGGCTCCGTCGTCTTCAGAAGCTCCTCCGCCGCCGAAAACGCATCCGCCTTCAATCCGTGAATAATCGCGGACGAAAGAGCAGAAGAGCGAGCGAGGGGATTCGGCGTATTCGCCGAGGGTTCCCCGAGGAGCTGCTTCTGGCTTGAGTCCGCCCGAGCGCAGATTTCGATCCACTTAAGGCATCCGGGGTCGCGCCCCAAGAGCACGTCTTCCGCCGCAGGATCGATCTCGTCGCGGATCACGCTGGGGTTCGCAATCGCCGCGGAAAGTCCCGCCCGCTTCGCGAGCGCATACATCGTGTTGTTGAGCACGGGACGGTTCGGCAGACCGAAACTCACGTTGCTCACGCCGAGCACCGTGTTCACGCCGAGTTCGTCCGTCAGGCGCTTCACCGTCTCGAGCGTCACCTTCGCCGCGTCCGCATCAGCCGACACCGCGAGCGTCAACGCGTCGAAGACGAAATCCTCTTTCGTGAAACCGTACTTGGCGCCTTCCGCGAGAATCTTCTCCGCGATCGCGATACGTCCCTCGCTCGTCGCCGGAATCCCTGACTCGTCAAGACAGAGTCCCACGATCATCCCGCCGTACTTCCTGACCAGCGGAAACACCGCGTCCATCGACTCGCGCTTGCCGTTCACGGAATTGACGAGCGCCTTGCCGTTCACGTGGCGAAGCGCGATTTCCAGCGCCTTAGGATCCGCGGTGTCGATCTGCAACGGACACGTCACCACGCTTTCGACGGCGCCGATCGTCTTGTCCAGCGTCGCCGCCTCGTCGATTCCGGGAACGCCGCAGTTGACGTCCAGCACCTTCGCACCGGCATCAACCTGCGTCACCGCCTCGCGGAGGACATAGGCCTGATCGCCGCGAGCATACGCCTCCTTCAGCTTCTTTTTCCCCGTCGGATTGATCCGCTCGCCGATGACCAGTCCCTCGTGCGGCTTCAGTTCTACCACCGACGCCCCGGAGGAAACTGCGGAACACAGGTGGAGAGAAGAGGCGGAGGTGGACAATGGAATCTTAACCTCCACAACTCTTACCTCTTCACTCTTACCTCTTACTTCCCGCACATGTGCGGGCGTCGTTCCACAGCAGCCGCCGACGATCTTCGCCCCGGCGGCGACCAATGACTTCACATGCCTCGCAAATTCCTCGGGTTCCACGTCGAATACCGTCTTCCCGTCCACGAGATGCGGCATGCCCGCGTTCGGCTTCACGATGATCGGCTTCGTCGTCACCTTCGCGAGCCGCTCGACATAGGGCAGCATCCGGTCGGGACCGAGTCCACAGTTGAATCCGTACGCGTCGACCCCGAGGCCCTCGAGCATCGCCGCCACACACTCGACGTCCGCACCCGTCAGGAGCTTCCCGTCTTCACTCAGCGCGACCGAGACGAACACGGGAAGATCGCAGTTCTCCTTCGCGGCCAATACCGCGGCCTTGATCTCGCGCGTATCACCCATCGTCTCAATAAAGACGAGATCAGGTTGCAGAGTTGCAGAGCCATTTGAGATCGGTGTTGCGAAACGGATCATCTCCGCAAAAGCCGAATACGCTTCTTCAAAATCAAGATCGCCCGCAGGCTTCAACAGCTTTCCGGTCGGACCGATATCCAAAGCCACCTTAACCTTCTTCTGCGACCCTGCAACCTTCGCGTTCGCGATCGCCGCGCGGATAAGCTCGCCGAGATCGTGAGGTCCGTGATACTTGAGACGATTAGCGCCGAAAGTGTTGGTAAGCACGATCTCCGCGCCCGCGTCGACATACGCCTTATGCACCGAGCGCACCGCCTCAGGATTCTCAAGGTTCCAATCCGTAGGATCCTTCCCCGCGGGAAGCCCCGCCGCCTGGATCATCGTTCCAAACCCACCGTCTAGGAATACAGGCGACGGGTGACAGGTGGCAGGTGACACGGCGGCATCATCAAAATCCTTGACATCCATTGTGTTGCCTATTACCTGAATCCCGTTACCTTCTTCAGCCGAATCCGTCATGCTTTTAACGAATAACATTCTCAAGATTCTTGATGATCCTGGCCGCGACCTCCGGCTTGTTCATCGTATATACGTGGACGTTGTTCACTCCGTTCGCGAAAAGATCGATGATCTGCTCCGTCGCATAAGCGACTCCAGCATCGCGCATCGCCTCCTGCCTGTCGCCGAAACGGTCGACGATTGCGCGGAAACGCGGCGGCAGCGCCGTGCCCGAGAGCGCGCAGATGCGCTTGATCTGCTTAGCGTTGGTGACCGGCATGATGCCCGCGATCACCGGCACCGAGATTCCGGCCGAACGGATCTTCGCGAGATACGAGTAGAGGATGTTGTTATCGAAGAACATCTGGGTCGTCAGGAATGAAAGCCCAGCGTCGACCTTCGCCTTCAGGTGGGCGATGTCGTCCCGCAGATGCTCGCATTCCGGATGTCCTTCCGGATAGCACGCGCCGCCGATGCAGAACTGCGGGAAATTCGCACGCAGATACTCGACGAGTTCGGCCGCGTGACGGAAATGCTCCGGCGAAGGATGGTCGCTCCCCTGCGGCACGTCGCCGCGTAGCGCGAGGATGTTCTCGATGCCGGCGGCATGGAGCCGTCCGGCCTCCGCGGCGATCCCCGACTTCGTCGCCATCACGCAGGTGAGGTGCGCGAGCGCGGTGACGCCGCAGCTCTGCACATAGGACGCGATCACGCTCGTATTCACGGACGAATCGCCGGCGGCGGCACCATAGGTGACGGACATGAACGCCGGCTTCGACTTCGACATCTCGGCGACGGCCGCCTTCACCGGCTCCAGCGCCGCATCCCGCTTCGGCGGGAACACCTCAAAACTGACTGTCGGCTTTCCACCCGCTATGATCTCTGTAATCTTCATATGGCGTATTATATCACATCCTAGCCCAAGGCCATCCTAAGACATCCTTCATCACGAATACCAGAAACTTCGGACACGGACAAGGCGACACGACAGGTTAAGCTAACACAAGTCATCACACTACAGGTTCGCGGCCAGCCGTCGTTCGTCCACTTGAGTTCCTGCAGAAGCGTCGGACGGTCGCTGAAGTTCGACAGCGCCGCATCGTGCGAAGCATCGTCGCTACGGAATAGAACATGCCGTCTTCCCCGCGATAAATCGCGGGATCTGGCCAGTCTACGGGAATGACTGGATTCGTGAACGTTTGGCACCCAAGAGAACACCGAGAACGACTAAAGACAGAAGGGATGCTATCTTATTCATTTTTGTCATGCGGTTCTGGCCTGACGGTGCTCGAGACGCCAGTTGCGCCAGTAGAGAAAGAGATCGACGGCTACCAGACAAAAGAGTACGAGATACATCCAGATCACCCAATTATAGTTGTAAAGAGCCTTGTGGATGATGCCGAAAACATAACCGAGCTCGACGAGGAGCATGAAGAGCAGACTCTTTCCTTTCGTGGACTTAGAGCGAATCGACTTGAGGATCGAGAACGGCCACGAAAATCCAAAACAAAATAGCATCAGAAATTCAAAAACACCCATTACCGACAACTCCTTTATCGCGTATTTTAACAGATCTTCTCCGTTCTAGTCAATCCACCCTTTTCGTACACCCTTATCCCACTTTTTCTGGGGTAATTTATCCCAGTTTCCCCTTCTTTT
>CALYRV010000030.1 GCA_945483525.1 uncultured Verrucomicrobiota bacterium | reverse complement strand
GGGTTATTTGGTGTTTTACGAGGTTTCAGACGCCTACTTTACGTTGTTGGAGCGGTGCGCGCTCGTTGCCGTGGCGCAGACCAACGTTGTGGAATGTCAGCTCCATCTTGAACAGGTAGAGAAGCGTTTTGATGCCGGAGAGGCTATGGAACTTGATGTGTTGCAGGCGCGATTGGCGCTTGCTCGTGCGAACGAGAAGGTCGTTGGCGCGCAGCTGGATCAGTCTTCTGCTTTCGCATCGTTTCAGAAGTCCGTCGGTCTCGACTCTTCTTTCGGTTCGGGTAGCGAGGTCATTGAGTTTACCGGTGATCCGCTACGTTTCGTGATTCGCGGCTTCCCCGACACCGATTATACGGTTTCCGAGGCTTTTTCGCTTGCCCGAACCAATGCTCCGATTATGCGCGTAGCACGGTCGCGGTTGCGTGCGGCCTCGGCGGATGTCGATTACGCGATAGCGGATCTGATGCCAGAGATTTCCGCGTCCGTTTCCCTTAATTGGACCGATCCATTCTGGTACTGGCGATGGGGCGTCTCGGCTGTGCAGTCTGTTTTTCAGGGGTTCCGCAAGACTACCGCCGTTGACCGGGCGGTGATTGCGCTCCGCCAGGCTGCCGCATCCGTTGAGGAAGAGGAGCTGTCGATTTCCGTGTCGTTAGAGATGTCTGTTGCTGCTCGCGATGCCGCGCTGAAGGCGCAGGAGACGGCGGCGGCTTCGTTGCGGGAGGCGCGTAACAATTTGGAGGCGGTTCGTCTGCAGTATCAGGTTGGCGATGTCTCGCAGGTCGAGTATTCTGCTGCCGTTTCCGCGTATGTCGAATCCATGGGGGCTAGAATCAGTGCGTTCTATCTGAAACAGCGTGCGGAGAGCGCGGTGTTCTCTTTGATCGGAATCTATCCTGTTTATGAAGAGAAACGGCTAATGGAGGGTGAATGATGCGGTCGAGGTTGAGGTTGAAGTTGGGTGACGGGATCTTCATTCTGATTTTGGCGGCGTTGTTCGCTGGCTGCGGAGAGGATCGTCTCAGCGGTAAGACCGCGCCCAAGTATCGTTTCGCACCCATCACGCGAACGGACGTGATCCGAACCGTAGAGGCGACTGGCACGGTGCAGCCGCGTAATACCAAGAATGGCATTCCCGTGGGTGCACAGGTTAACGGGCGCATTATCAAGTTGTTCGTCGATTACAACTCGGTTGTCACTAACGGGCAGATCGTCGCATTGATTGATCCGCTGGTGTATGAGGCTTCGTATAAAAACGCGATTGGTTCGTTGCATGCTAACCAGGCGAACGTTGAGCAGAGGGAGGCGGCGTTGACGCTTGCTGAGAAGACTTTTCGTCGCAAGCGGGCGTTGTTCGACAAAAGGCTGTGCAGCGAAGCAGAATATGATATTGCACTCGAGGCGTATGACACCGCGAAGGCGTTGCTGGGCGCCGCCAAGGCGTCGGTTGAACAGTCGCAGGCCCAGGTCGCTAAAACCAAGGCGGATCTTGATTATTGCACCATCCGTTCTCCCGTCAATGGCGTGGTGCTGGCCAGGAAAGTGGAGGAAGGAGAGACTGTTGTGTCGTCCATGAACGCGGTCCCGGTCCTTACGATTGCGGAAGACCTCAAGGTTATCTGGATTGAAGCGACGGTCCCTGAGGCGGATGTCGGTAACATCAAGGTCGGTCAGGAGGTTACGTTCACCGCCGACGCCTATCGCCGCAAGTTCAAGGGCAAGGTACGTCAGATCCGCCTCGCATCGACCATGACCAATAACGTCGTTACCTACCCGATCATTATTGAGGCGGAGAATCCGGACGAGATGCTGTTCCCGGGGATGACGGCTACGCTTTCCATCGAAACCGCGCGCAGTGAAGACTGTGTTGCTGTTTCCGCCGCCGCATTCCGCTTCCGTCCCAGGGAGGAGGACTGTCCAGAAGGCGAGCTGCCGCGCGGGCGCAAGGTCTGGACGGTCGGTCCCGACGGCAGTCTCGAATACAATGTTGTTGAGACCGGCGTTACCGATGACTCCTTTACCGAGCTCTTGAATGCCGCAGCGCTTGAAGGAAGGGATGCGGTTGTCGGATATGAAATCATGTCCACGCTCGCGCAGAATGGTGACAAGCCCGAGAATCCGTTTTTGCCCAAGCCGCCTAAGCGGGGCACAAAGGGTACTGCACCAGAACCCAAGAGGAAGTGAAATCATGAATCTCATCAAGCCCGTATCCCAGCACAACGATCGTTCTTCCACTGCTGCGGTTGCGCCTACTCTCGCAAAGCGTTTTGAGATTCCGGCGAAGCCGAGCGAGGAAGAGAAGCGCACCAGCAGGCAAGAGCGGCTTTTCTCGCTCGATTTCCTGCGCGGACTCGATATCTTCTTCCTGACTGTCGTTACCGTGGTCCTCTACGTGGTCAACGACCGTTACGGCCTCCCGAAGATGCTCATGGATCAGCTCGGCCATCCCGACTGGGTCGGTTTTACCGCTTACGACATGATCATGCCGCTTTTCATCTTCATATGCGGAGCGTCGCTGCCGTTGGCGCTGCCGAAATATCTCGAGTCTGATGGGAGCGCCTCGTTTTCCTATTGGCTGCATGTCTTGAAACGGGTCGTGATGCTCTGGATTCTCGGCATGATCGCGCAGGGCGAGCTCTTCTCGTTTGATCTTCACCGGATTTCGTTCTTCAACAACACATTGCAGGCGATTGCGGTCGGTTATCTTGTTACGGCGATTGTTGTGCGCATTCCTTCTGGGGCCGTGCAGATTGCGATCCAGTTCCTTCTCGCAGGCGCATATACCGCGTTCTTGCATTTTTGCGGCGACATGACGCCGACTGGTAATGCCGCGGTGGTGTATGAAGTTAAGTTTCTTGAGCTCTTCTATCCGCATTTTTCATGGCATCCGGTAAAGCAGATCGCCGAGTGGCATTACACCTGGTGGACTACGATTCCGATGTTCGGTGTCATGGGACTTGCTGGCTGTCATGCCACTAGGGTTCTGCTCAATCCGCGGTGGAGCAAGCGGAAGAAGGCGATCGTGCAGCTGATCGTCGGAGTCGTCTTGATTGGGCTCGGATTTGCGTTGAAGACCTTTGACCCATGTATCAAGCACATCTTCACCGCGTCCTTCACCTCGTTCGCCATGGGCGCGTCCTTCATCCTTTACTCGGTCTGCTATACGCTGTTCGATATTAGCAATCATCGGCTCGGGCTTTCCGTGATCATCTTGTTCGGCAGGCATTCGCTACTCGCGTACATGCTCGCCGAGACTTGTTTCCGCGGCGTGCTTGACGTCCTTCCCAATTCAATTCTCCCCAGTCTTCGCCCCTGGGTAACGGAAGGTCAGTACGAGGTTCTTTCCGTCATCCTCAAATGTGCGTCATTGGTGATGGTGCTTTATGTCTGGGATTGGTACAAGCGCGGCAAACTTGCCGCGGCGAAGGCCGCTAAGGAAGATTCTGAGGAGAAGTGTTAAGAGGTGGAGCATCTGATTGAGATCTGCGACCTGCGCAAGACGTATGAAATCGGCGACGAGCCGGTTCATGCGCTGGACGGAGTTTCCCTGTCCATAGATAAGGGTGAGTTTGTCGCGATCATGGGTGCGTCCGGTTCCGGCAAGTCGACGATGCTTAATATCCTTGGTTGTCTTGATACACCTACGAGCGGTTCCTATAAGCTAGACGGTATTGAGGTTGCGCGGCGTTCTCGCAAGGAGCTTGCTATCGTCAGGAATCAGAAACTTGGATTTGTCTTTCAGAACTTCAATCTGCTTCCGCGCACTGCTGCCTATGAGCAGGTCGAACTTCCGGATCTCTATCTTGGGCGTCTAAGTCGCAAGGCACGTTATGAAAGGGCGGTCATGCTGCTTGCTCGGGTTGGGCTTGGCGAGCGGATACGTCATACTCCCGCCCAGATGTCCGGTGGGCAGCAGCAGCGTGTTGCAATCGCACGAGCGTTGATGAATGACCCTCCGGTGCTGTTCGCTGACGAGCCGACCGGCAACCTAGATACGAAGTCGTCGATCGAGATCATGAACCTTTTCAAGTCGCTGTCAAAAGAGGGCATCACCATCATTATGGTTACTCATGAAGATGACATTGCGGCTTATGCGAAGCGTCATCTTCTGATGAAGGACGGCAAACTCGTGAAAGATGACGGGGGAATGGGTGAGAGGGAGATAGGGATTGGGATGGAGAAGGCGAGGAAATGAATATTGGAATGATATTTAAAGTCGCCATCCTTGCGATTCTGCGCAATAAGACGCGAAGCCTTCTGACCTGTATAGGCATTATCGTCGGTATCGCCGCGGTCATTTCGGTGCTTGCTATCGGCAAGGGCGCATCGGTGATGATGGTGAGGGAGATTTCCTCGATGGGCAATAATCTCGTCATGATTTGGCCGGATCGCAACCGTCAGGGGGCCGTGCGCACGGGGATGGGGTCCGGACAGACGATGACCGCCGATGACGCCGAGGCGATCAAGAAGGAGCTCGGGCACCTCGTCGCGGCCGTATCACCCTCGGTTAATGTTAATTCCCAGCTTATCCGCGAGAACAGAAACTGGAACTGCCGCGTGACGGGAGTCTCGTTCGACTTCCCCGACATCCGCAACTGGACGATCAGGGAGGGCCGTTTCTTTGAAGAGAACGAACAGCGTCGCTGCAGTCGAGTGTGCGTTCTCGGAACTACCGTGATGTCGAACCTTTACGAGGATGGCGACAAGGTGGTTGGCACAGTCATCCGTATCGGTTCGATGCCTTTCAAGGTCGTCGGCATCCTCGAGTCAAAGGGTGCCACTGGCTGGGGACAGGATCAGGACGACACGGTACTCGTCCCCTATACGACCGCGCAGCGCGTGCTTTCCCGCTCCAAGTTCCGTTCGATCGGAATGATGAATCTTTCGCTTCGCAGCATGGAGGACCTTGAGGAGGCGAAGCGCGAGATCGCTGGGTTGCTACGCCAGCGCCACAAGCTTGCGGATTATCAGGACAACGATTTCGAGACCCGTGACACGACCGAGATAATGAACACTATCGGGTCGGTCTCCAATCTCATGACCGTGCTCCTCACTGCGGTGGCGGCGATTTCGCTGTTGGTCGGCGGTATCGGCATTATGAACATCATGTTGGTATCGGTTACCGAGCGTATCAAGGAGATTGGTCTCCGTATGGCGATTGGTGCAACTCCGGCCTGCATTCTCTCGCAGTTCGTATTGGAGGCAGTGGTGCTGTCAACCGTCGGAGGCGCAATCGGCGTTGGTGTTGGAATTGGTATCGCGCATCTTATTGGCGAGGTGAATAACTGGCCGATCATCATTGAGTTCTCTTCCGCGCTTTATTCGTTTCTGTTTTCCGCTTTCGTCGGCATGTTCTTTGGCTTCTATCCTGCCTATCGCGCTTCGAAGCTTAATCCGATCGACTGCCTCCGTTATGAATAATTTGATATAATATCAGCGTTATGACAGCAGAAGAACAGGCAAAGGAATTCGTCAGGGTACTTGAGGACATCAAGGCCGAGGACGTGAAGCTCTATGATGTCCGCGGGAAGTCTGGTCTCACCGACTTTTTCGTGGTCGCCACCGGTGCTGCGGCGCCGCATCTGAAGGCGCTCGCTAAAGCGCTGCCGAAGGCGTATCGCACCAGCGGAGATCCTGAATCGGGCTGGATCGTCGTTGACTACATTGACGTTGTTGTTCATGTGTTCTCCCCAGAAGCTCGCGTTTATTACGCGCTTGAGAAGTTGTGGGAGTAATTCGTGATTCGTGGTTCGTTGTTTGTGGTTCGTAATTTGTGATTCGTGGTTCGCGGTTCGTGAAGGGTAGTAATCTGTGATTAGCACTGTCTATATTGCCAAGAACGTCTACGGCGGTGACGGGCTCGGCAGGTTGGGTGACGGGCGTGTTATCTTCGTCCCCGGCGCTTGGGCGGGCGAGCAGGTGAAGGCCGAAATCGTCGAAGAGAAGAAGCATTTCGTCAAAGCCCGTCTTGTCGAAATCGTCGAAGCATCGCCTGACAGGCTGGATAATCCACTGTCCACCTCCGCCTCTTCTCACAATCTGCAGGTGCCAGGTATGGTTTATGCCGGGCTGAAGTACGAAGCCGAGCTTGCCGCCAAGGAGGGTCAGCTCCGCGATTTCTTTGATCGTGCGAGAATCACCTGCCCATCCATTGTGTCGTCTGTTACCTCCGGCCTGTCGCCTTTCAATTACCGGAACAAAGTCGTCTATCATTTTGCGAAGCAGAAGGGCGTTTGGGTGATCGGCTATCGGAAGGAGCCTTCGCACGAGATTGTCGATATCCTGACCGATCCGCTGGCTCGTCCCGAGATCAATGCGGCGATTCCCGAGGTTCGTAAGGCTGTATTGTCGCTCTTGACTAACGGGCCATTCGCGGTCCGTAAAGCCACTGCCGAAAAGGAGAACGTCACTATTCGGTGGAGCAGGCGGACTGGCGTCAAATGGTGGATCGGCAAGGCTCCTGGCAATGTTGTCATCAAGGAGGAGACTTGCGGCAAGGTGTTTGAAGTCCCGGCCGGCGGCTTCTACCAGATGAACCCCGAAGTCGGCGAAGCGTTGGTCCGGGCGGTTGTAGAAGAGGTGAAGAAATCCAGTGAAGGTGAACGGCGGAACATCGTCGACCTCTATTGTGGGGTCGGTGTGTTCGGTCTCTGTGCCGTATCCGATCTTTCCGGCTCTTGCCCTGCTTCCCGTCTTCCGGACATCTCCTTGATCGGAATAGAGTCTGGTCGGCAGGCGATCGAGTTCGCGAAGCGCAATGCGGCGAATCTGAAGGCCCAGAACGCGAAGTTCTTCGCCGAAGAGGTCGGCCGCAATCGCAAGCGCATTCCATTAGACGAGCATACGACGGTGATCGTCGATCCGCCGCGGGATGGGCTCGAACCTGGTGTCGCCGAATGGCTTGCGGCGTCCAAGGCGCCGCGGATCGTCTACGTCTCTTGCGATCCCGCTACGCTGATGCGCGACCTCCGCGTGATCACTCGCAGTTACGATGTCGCTAACGTCCGGTGGTTTAACATGTTCCCGCGTACCGCCCGTTTCGAAACCATGGTGGTTCTCGATAAGAAAGCATAAGCACAATGCGTACATCGATTGCAGTCATCGTCGCCCTTGTTTCGTCTGTGGCCATTGCTGATTTCTGCGATTATGTAGATCCATTCGTCGGTACCGCTGGTACGGGCCACACGTTCCCGGGTGCTTGTGTGCCGTTTGGCATGATTCAGGCGGGCCCCGATACCGGCAACGGCGATTGGAATCATTGCTCGGGATACGTCTTCGGCGACACGAACCTCTACGGCTTCTCGCAGACGCATCTTAACGGCACGGGCTGCGCCGATCTCGGTGATATCCGGCTGTTGCCGTTCACGACGGATGAGGTTCCGGAGTCCCTACCGATGGACAAGGCATCCGAAAAGGCCTCGCCCGGTTACTACACCGTGACGGCCGGCGGCGTGAAGACCGAGATCTCGGCGACGGCTCATGTCGCGAGCTACGGGTTCACTTTCCCGAAGGGCGTGAAAAGACGGCTCCTCGTCGATACGCAATGGGGACTTCACAGTTGGGGCGATCTGTCGAACCGCGTGTTCGCGGCGGATGTCTCGGTGACGAACAATGCGATCGTTGGGACTCTCGATGTGGCTCAGTGGAACCCGCGCCGCGTCGCATTCGTCGTGAGACCTGATCATTCTTCGTCACTCGCGATCAGATCTGTTACCGAACTAAAGCGCCGCCTCGGAGAGAGAGCTCCGCGGTTCGTCATTGATTTCAACGAAGGCGATGCGCCGGTTTTCGTCGATGTCGCGCTTTCGGCGAATTCCGTCAAGGCGGCCGATAACAACCTCCTTGACGAGCGCATTTTCGTCAGTCAGGCACCGAATCCGATCTCCTTCGGCTGTTTGGTCAAACTGGCTCGTGCCCGGTGGAACGAGATCCTCGAGCGGGCGACGATCGAGGGGACGGACGAACAGAAGAGGAACTGGTACACGTCGCTCTACCATCTTTGTGTTCAGCCGAACGACATTTCGGATTCCTTTGGCGTTTCCCCGGCAAGTCGGCATCCGTTCTACTCGACGTTCTCGACCTGGGATACGTTCCGTGCGGCGGGTCCGCTCTACACGATCCTGATGCCGGATAAGGCGGCGGAGTTCGTCGACTCGATGCTGAAGCAGGGCGAGAAGACTGGATATCTTCCGGTCTGGACTCTCTGGGGTTCCGAGAATCAATGCATGATCGGCACGCATTCGATCCCGATGATCGTCGACGCGTGGTCGAAGGGCGTTTGGAAGGGCGATCCGGCTAAGGCGTATGACGCGATTCGCAAGACCCTTACCTGTCCGCATGACCGCCGCAAGGAGAATTGGGATCTTTACGACAGGCATGGGTATTATCCTTTCGACCTCGTCAACGGGGAGTCTGTCTCTCGTACACTGGAGTGTGCCTATGATGACTGGTGCGCGGCGAAGATGGCGACGTTGTGCGGAACGCCGGAAGAAACGGCGCTTTTCCAGAAACGCTCGGGCTATTGGAAGAACCTTTTCGATCCGTCGATCCTGCTGATGCGCAGTAAGGATTCGAAAGGCGCGTGGAGGGATCCCTATGATCCCGGTAAGATGGGCTACGGTGCGGCAAGTGATTTCACGGAAGGCAACGCCTATCAGTACACCTGGCACGTGATGCAGGATCCCGAGGGGTTGGTTGCCGCGTTCGGCGGGCGGGACAGTTTTCTCGCGCAACTCGACGCGTTGTTCTCGCGCAGGTCCGAAGGCGAGCAGGCAGGGGGTGTATTCGATGTCACGGGGCTGATCGGGCAGTATGTCCACGGCAACGAGCCGAGCCATCACGTGATCTATTTCTATTCGCTTCTCGGCGAACAGAATAAGACCGCGGATCGGGTCCGAGAGGTTTTTGACCGTTTCTATTTACCGAAGCCCGATGGACTTTGCGGCAATGACGATTGCGGGCAGATGAGCGCGTGGTATCTTTTCAGTGCAATGGGTTTCTATCCCTTCAATCCGTGTGGCGGCGATTATGTAGTCGGTGCCCCACAGGTCCCGAGAGTTGTAATCAAGTTGGAGAATCAAGTCGGAGTTGGAGAAAGGATTGGAGCTGACCATTCTCCAACTCGAACTTCAAGCTCCAACTCTTTTACTATCACCGCCAAAGGCCTGTCGAAGGATTGCAAGCACGTGAAGTCCATGATGTTGAACGGGAAGCCGTTCAAGGGTCCGATCCTGAAGCATTCCGAGATCATGGCTGGTGGTGAGCTTGTATTTGAGATGTGCGAATGAGGTTCTGATATGATTAATACTACACTTAAGTCTTACGGCGAGGACGTGTTCTCTGAAAGAGCGATCAGAAAATATCTTGCGAAGCCGGTGGCGGCTAAACTCCTGGCGACGATGCGTAGCTTGGAGCCGCTTGATCCGACGATAGCTGATGCGGTCGCTGAAGGGATGAAGCGCTGGGCTCTCGATAAAGGCGCGAATCATTTCACCCACTGGTTTCAACCGCTGACCGGCGGTACGGCGGAAAAGCACGACGCCTTTTTGGAGCCCACGGGACCAGCCCATGCGGTTTATAAGTTTTCTGGCAGAAACCTTATCGGCGGCGAGGCCGATGCCTCCTCGTTTCCGTCCGGCGGACTTCGTTCGACATTTGAGGCCCGCGGCTACACTGCATGGGATCCGACGAGTCCGGCATTTATCAAGCGCCACGAGAACGGCGCGACTCTCTGCATTCCGACGGCCTTCTGTTCTTTCACCGGCGATACGCTGGATATGAAGACTCCGCTGCTGCGTTCCATCCAGGCGTTGACCAAGGCGACGGTCAGGATGATGCGGAAGTTCGGGCAGAAGCCAGCGAAAGTCGAGGTCACTCTCGGCGCCGAACAGGAGTATTTCCTGATCGACAAGCGTTTTTACATGAGACGTCCAGATCTGCTGCAGACCGGACGTACAGTGTTCGGCGCTGCACCGGCCAAGCATCAACAGCTTGAAGATCATTATTTCGGAGCGATTCGCCCTCGCATTCTAAAGTTCATGACCGAGGTCGAGAATCGTCTCTGGGAGCTCGGAATCCCCGCCAAGACTCGTCACAACGAGGTCGCGCCGGCGCAGTTCGAGCTTGCGCCTTTGTTCGAGGATCTTAACCTCGCCGTCGATCACAATATGATGATCATGGAGGTATTGCGTCAGACGGCGGAGAAGAATGATCTCGTCTGCCTTCTTCACGAGAAGCCTTTCGACGGTGTGAACGGGTCTGGCAAGCACTGCAACTGGTCCATCGCCTACGGCGGACGCAATTTGCTTACGCCTGGAGATAATCCGCGCGAGAACGCGATCTTTATCACATTCTTGCTTGCGATCATCCGTGCGATTGAAATGCATGCAGATATTCTCCGCATGACCACAGCAGGCGCCGGCAATGATCATCGTCTCGGCGCAAATGAAGCCCCCCCTGCGATCATTTCGGTGTTTCTGGGCGATGAACTCAACGACGTTCTGGATTCAATCGAGCGCGGTGTGAAGGGTAAGCGAGGAGAGAAAGTGCGCATGCGCCTCGGCGTCGATTTGCTACCTTCGCTACCGAAGGACACGACCGACCGCAATCGCACTTCGCCTTTCGCCTTCACCGGAAACAAGTTTGAGTTTCGTGCGCCAGGTTCTTCTCAGAACTGCGCGCAGAGCCAGATGGTCCTGAACACCATCGTAGCGGAATCGATCGACGCCTTGTGCGACAAGCTGGAGTCGATGAAGGGCGATTTCAACGTCAATCTTCAGAAACTGCTGACGTATGAAGTCAAGGCTCATAAGCGCGTCATTTTCTCCGGCGACGGATACTCTCGGCAGTGGAAGCTTGAGGCCGCGAAGCGCGGGCTCCCCGATCTCGCGGATACGATGTCCGCCCTGGCTCCGCTCAAGGACAAGCGTAATATTGCGCTTTTCTCCAAGTACGGGGTGCTTTCCGAAACCGAGATGTGCTCGCGTTGGGAGATCGGCATGGAGGATTACCGTCGGCGAATCCGCATTGAAGCCGGAATCGCGCTGGAAATCGCGCGCTCAATGGTCCGACCCATCGTTGCGGACGAGTTTTCGCGGCTTGCTTCGGCGCTCAGGGAGGCGCGGGCGGATGGACTCAAGGCCGGGGTGAAGGGGTTGCGTGCGCTATCCATGAAGCTCGGCGCCGGGCTTGACGATCTGCATGTTAAATGCGATGTTCTTGAGCGAGTGTTGGATGATAATGATCCGAAGAACCAGATCTCGGCTATGAATGATCTGCGTAAGACCGTGGATCGTTTGGAGACGCTGGTGGATGACGCCCGCTGGCCCATGCCCAAGTATCGTGAGATGCTTTTTGTCTATTGATGAAGTTTTTGCTTCATACCTACGGCTGCCAGATGAACGTCCGCGACTCCGAGGCCGTCGAAGCGCTGCTGGTCGCGGCAGGGCACGAGAAGGTCGAGACCGAAGCCGAAGCTGAAGTCGTCATTGTGAACAGCTGTACGGTCCGTCAGAAGGCCGAGGAGAAGGCCGTCGGTAAGGTCGGCAATCTACTCGCTGCCGGTAAGATCGTCGGACTCATGGGCTGCGCGGTCAAACGCATGGGGGCGGATGTCTTTAAGCGACTTCCAAAGCTCCATTTCGCGGTGGGCCCGCGGCGCTTCGGACTGATCCCGCATTTACTCGAACGGATCGCCGTTGGCGAGCGCCAGATCCTTGAAGTGGGCGATGATGAGGTGCCGACGGGCATGGACGCGCATCCGGATATTCGCCGCGCCGGCACTTTTGCCGCGGTGCAGAGCTACGTCACTGTGCTGCTCGGCTGCGATAATCGGTGCAGCTATTGCATCGTTCCCGAAGTGCGCGGACACGAGTATTCGCGTCCCGCCAAGGAAGTCGTTGCCGAAGTGAAATGCCTCGTTGAACGCGGAGTGAAGGAAATCTGTCTGCTCGGACAGAGTGTGCTGCGGTATGGAGTTCGGAATAAGGCGTGGGATCCCGAGGAACCAAATCCGAGCGGACTCGCCGAGGCGTTTCCGCGACTTCTTTGGACATTAAATCAGATTGAAGGACTTGAACGCATTCGGTTTACTTCGGCGCATCCGAAAGGGTGTACCGACGAGTTGATCCGCGTCTACCGCGAATGTCCCAAGGTTTGCCGTCATCTGCATTTGCCGGTGCAGTCTGGATCCGACCGTGTGCTTCTCGAGATGGGGAGGCACTACACGCGGGCGGAGTATCTCGCGGCCGCGAAGAAGCTTCATGACTTCGATCCCGAGTTCTCTCTGACCACCGATGTCATCGTCGGCTATCCCGGGGAGACCGATGCCGATTTCGAGGAGACACGCACGCTGATGGACGAAGCGGGCTTCGACAACGCCTTCGTCTTCAAGTATTCGCCGCGTCCCGGTACGCGCAGCGCCGCGTTGCTCGATGACGTGCCGACCGAGGAGAAGGAACGTCGCGACCAGGTTCTCCTCTCGGATCAGGAGCGGCGCGGACAGCTCCGCAACGAGCGGCTCGTCGGCACTGTCCGCGAAGTGATGGTGGAAGGTCCATCGAAGCGCAACGCCGACCGTTGGTCCGGACGCGATAGCGGAAACCGTATCGTGGTGTGGGATAAGGATAGCGAACAGGGAGCGGGGAAGAGTGAGCAGTTGCGGATTGGTTCGATTGTGAAAATCCGCATCACTGAAGCTCACCCGCAGATCCTGATCGGGGAACTGGTTTAGCAGGATTATTCTACCAACTACAATCTACCAACTACCGTCTACTTACTGTTATGAAGATCGCAATTGTCGGCGCCGCCGGGCGCATGGGTAAGAAACTGATCGAGCTCGCCGCCAGCGAGGGCCTTGAGGTCGTCTCGAAGGTTGACGTCGCGGAAGGCTACGACCGCGAATGGTCTAAGGATGTTGAAGGCGTGATCGACTTCTCGTTTCACGCCGGCGTTCCGGCATTTGTAACCAAGGCCGCCGCACAGGGGATTCCGTATGTGATTGGTACCACCGGCATCACGGCGGATGAACAGAAGGCGGTCGATGCGGCGGCAAAGAAGGTTCCAGTCGTGCAGAGCGGCAATTATTCGCTCGGCGTCAATCTCCTGATACAGCTCGTGAAGGAGGCTGCGCAGATCCTCGATTCGAAGTACGACATCGAAGTCGTCGAGATGCACCATAAGCACAAGAAGGATGCCCCCAGCGGTACGGCGCTGATGCTGGCGCGTGCGGCCGCGGAAGGCCGTGGGAAAGCGGTAGCGGCAAGTGGCGGCGGTGCAGCGGATGGTTTCGTTTTGGGAAGATCCGGCGAAACCGGGGAACGGCCTGAGGGTGAGATCGCGATCCATGCGCTGCGGGGCGGTTCGGTGGTTGGCGATCACACCGTGATGTTCGCAGGTGATCTCGAGCGCGTCGAGATCACGCACAAGGCCCAGGATCGCGCCGCTTTTGCCGCGGGCGCGCTCAAGGCGCTCAAGTGGGCGGCAGGCAAGGCGCCGGCGATCTACAATATGCGACACGTGCTGGGATTTGAGAAATGAAACTGAATGATTTCGATGCGTCGGCTGCGTATTTTCCAGATCTTTGCTTCAAGAAGCCGCCGGATCTCGGCATCATGCTTGGTTCGGGTTGGGGCGAGGCGCTGAAGACGGACGAGATCGTGTTCCGCGCATCCTACTCCGAGATTCCGGGGCTCGGTGCGTCGACGGTGCAGGGACACTCTGGAGAGTTTCTTCTCTACCGGCGTCACGGACGGCTTGTCGCCGCGTGGTGCGGACGTCGTCATTACTATGAAGGCGTCGGCTGGGCTCCGGTCGTGCTGCCCGTCGAGATCCTGCGCCGAATGGGCTGTGAGAACATCCTGCTCACCAATGCGTCCGGCGGCATCAATCCCGCGCTCCGTCCCGGCGATTTCGTGATTATCCGCGATCACATCAATCTCGTCAATGAGAATCCGCTGGTGGGTGCGCACGTTCCCGAATGGGGTGAGCGTTTCCCGGATATGAGCGAGATCTACACGAGACATCTTGCGGAGCTGCTTCACGCGTCCGCCAACGTGCTGGACCTCCGGGTGATGGACGGCGTCTACGCCTTCAGCACCGGTCCCTGCTACGAGACTCCTGCCGAGATCCGTGCCTACAAGGCGCAGGGGGCGGATGTCGTCGGTATGTCGACGGTGCCGGAGGCGGTTTTCGCCAAGGCGTGCGGAATGAATGTCGCCGGAATCTCTCTCGTCTCGAATCTCGCCGCTGGCATTTCGCTGCGGCCGCTCAATCATCAGGAGGTCATCGAGGCCGGCAAGGCTGCGAAGCCGCGGATGCGCGACTTCATCGACGACTTTGTTTCGCGGTTGTGATCGCTGGAGACGTCGAGGACTTCATTACGGCGCTGATGCTCGAGAAGGGCATGGCATCCAATACCTGCGTCTCCTATAAAAGCGATCTCCTCTTCTTCGCGGCGTTTCTGAAGAAGCGCGGCAAAACCGCCGCGGAAGAAGTCACGCGCGAGGATATTGTCGGGTTTCTTAAGACCGAGCGCGAGGACGGAATGGCTTCTTCTACTCGTGCCCGTAGAACCGCGGCGATCCGTCAGTGGTTCCGCTATCTCAAGGAGCAGAGGATCGTGCGACACGATCCGTCGGAGCTTTTGGATGCGCCGAAGAAAGGTCGCGCGCTGCCGAAGACGCTGTCCGAACAGGAGGTCTTTGCGATGCTGGATGCGGTGAACGGCGATGATCCGCGCTCGCTCCGTGACCGTGCGATTCTCGAAGTCCTCTACGGTTGCGGAATGCGCGTCTCCGAGCTCTGTTCGTTCAAGACCGAGGATATAGTGGCGGACGGCGAACTCGTGCGCATCTTCGGCAAAGGTTCCAAGGAGCGGCTGGTGCCAATCGGTGGGGCGGCGGCGCGGGCACTTGGCGATTATCTGGAACGGTCCCGCATGTTCTTCACGAAAGGGGATCTCTCGGAGACGCATGTGTTCGTGACGCGGCTTGCGAAACCGTTCACGCGGCAGGGGATTTTCAAGATCATTAAGGAACGAGCGATGGCGGTGGGCATCGATCCGGAGAAGATATCTCCGCATGTCTTGCGCCACTGCTTCGCATCGCATATGCTTGCGCATGGTGCGGATATCCGGGCGATTCAAGAGCTGCTCGGGCATTCGGATATCGGCACCACCCAGATCTACACCCACGTCGACCGCTCCCGTTACGCTGAGATCCATAAGCTCCATCCGCGGCATTGACAACGCGGGATTAACTAGCTATGTCGGCTTTTGATATACTATCAGTATGAGATTGGAAGTTGTTTTTTCTTTGATTCTAATGTCGGCGGCGATGGCGCGCGGCGAAAGTGCCGCGGTGTCTGACACCGAGGTGTGGAACGAGGGCGTCGATTATTACCGTGACGGCGACGTCACCAACGCGCTTAGGGTGCTGAGACCGTTGACGGCGTCCGGCGAGTACAAGGCGCGGGCTGCGGAAGTCGTCGCGAAGCTCGAGTACGACCGCGGCAACCTCGAGGCGGCGGCGGCGGCGGCTCAGGTGGCGCTTCTGGCGAATCCTAAGGATGCCAAGGCGAATCGCAACTTCACGCGCTCGGTGGACAAGCTGCCAGAGATCCGCGAGACGAAACGGATCAACGATATTCTCAAGGCGGCTCAGGGGAAGGATCCCGGCGCGATGATCCAGTCCGCGACTTATGACGCGCGCGAGCTGATGCGGCAGAGCGCCGGAATTTCGACGAATCGTGCGGAAGTTCAGGTAGCTCTCGCCGACCGACTGTCGAAGCGGGCGGAGAAGCTGGCAGACGTCTGGATCCCGGTCCGCGAGGTGATCGCGCAGTCCGTCACTAACGAGCAGCAGGCGGCGACGATCATCCAGCAGATCGAGCAGGCGCAGGCGAGGACGAAGAAGGGGGCGCAGCAGCTTTCGGATCTCGACGCTGAGTCGTATTCCTCGCTGGCGCTCGCCGAGCAGGATTTCGACCGATTCCTCAAGCTCACGGCGATGCCGCCGGCGGCGTTGCATGAAGGGGCGCTTGCGCAGTCTAACGCCTACAACGACGTCGAGATGGTGAATGCGCGCCCGTGGCAACGTGAGGCGCTGGACTTCACCCAGGCGTTTCGCCAGAAGTTTCCTGCATGGGCGCGTCAGTACGAGCAGCAGGCTCAGGCCGACACCAACCGCGAGCCGTTCACCGCCGAGGCGCAGGCGAAGATCGCTGCTCTTGCGACTGAACTCGAGAAGATTCAGCTCGAATGTGTTGAAAAGTCGATTCCTCCGAAGCAGGAGGAGGCGTGTGAAATTATCGAGCAGATAGCGGCTTTGTTGCCGAAGGACAAGAACGGCGGCGGGCAGTCTCAGCAGAATCAGCAGCAGAGCCCTCAGCAGAATCAGCAGCAGAAAGAGCAGCAGGATCAGTCTCAGCAGGATCAGCAGCAGGATCAGCATCAGGATCTCGGCGATCAGAAACAGGATCAGGATCCGAACGAGCAGAAGGATGAACAAAAGGAGGAGTCGGAGGACGAGCGGCAGGAGAGTGAAGAAGATAAGGAGGTTGAAGCGGTGTTGCAGAAGGCTCAGGAGCGTAATGACGAATATGAGGCCGAGAAGAAAGCGCGCATGCGTAAGGCTCCTCTGCCCCCGAACGAGCGGGACTGGTGAAGTTAAGGTTTTAGATCAACGTCTACAATGGAGTGTCAGGTTTTATGAAGATAGTTGTTGCTTGTGGTGGTACGGGTGGACATGCGTTTCCGGGTTTGGCGGTGGCTGAAGAACTTCGGAAACGCGGACACGAGGTGACGGTCTGGGATTCCGGACGGGATATAGAGTCCAGCGTGATGAAGCGCTGGGACGGTGACATCTTCTCGACTGGTGCGCGTCAGCTGCGTCCGAAGAACGCGCTGGCGATTCTCCGCTCGATCTTACGCTGCCGTCGGCAGATGAAGAAGTCGAAGCCGGATGCGCTGCTCGCGATGGGTTCCTATTCATCGCTGCCGCCGGTGCTAGCTGCGCGTTGGTGCAAGGTGCCGGTATTTCTGCATGAGGCGAATACGGTTCCCGGCAAGGCGGTGGATTTTCTTTCGCGTTTCGCCAAGACGGTCGCCATTTCGTTCGATATGACGGCGAAGTGTCTGCCGCTTGCGAAGACCGTGAAGACGGGTCTGCCGGTTCGTAATGAAATTGCCTCTGGTAAGCGTTTTGACTTTATTCCCGAGAACTCGTTCGTGGT
>CALYRV010000029.1 GCA_945483525.1 uncultured Verrucomicrobiota bacterium | reverse complement strand
CCGTAAGAAGGATCAGGTGTGGGAAGGCAAGGTCCAGACGCTCCGCCACTTCAAGGACGAAGTCAAGGAAGTTACCGGTCAGCAGGAATGCGGCGTGTGCTTCGTTGATTTCGAAGGCTTCGAGGTCGGTGATGTCATCGAGTGTTACTCCATGGAGGAGCTTCCAAGATCGCTTTAACGCGATCATGGGCGAAGTATTATGGCGGTTGACAGGCTTGAACGAATCAATTCGCTGTTGAAGCGGGTCATCGCGGAGAGCATGTTCTCCGTGATGCAGGGTGATACGGTCGCTCCTGGGCTCATCACGGTTACTGGCGTGCATTGCGGAAAAGATCTCCGCGACGCGACGGTGTCTGTCTCTGTCTTCGGTGATGATGCCCTCAAGGAGACGGCGATTCAGCATCTGAAGCATAATGCGAAGCGTTTTCAGACGATTATCAACCGCGAGGTGCGTATGAAGTTCACTCCGCGGCTTCTCTTTCAGCTTGATCGTTCGCTTGAGAAGGGTGACGCCGTTCTCGAATTGTTGAATAAGTTGGAGGGATGAGTTCAAGTTGGAGAAAGGTGTCTTTCTTCCGTTCTCCAACTCCAACTTCTAACTCCAACTGTTGTTTTTTATGGCTAATCTGAACCAGCTTAAGATCCTAGAGGAACTCGACGGATTTCTCCTCGTCGACAAACCCGTGAATATCCCGTTTGCTTCCGTTGTTAAGACTGTCAAGCGGATGTTCGGTCTCATCAAGGTTGGGCACGGAGGTTCGCTTGACGCGCAGGCCTCTGGGCTCATGGTCCTGCTGATCGGCGACGCCAACAAGTACACCGACCAGGTCATGGGAGGAGACCGCGAGTACGAGGGAACGATGGACGCTTCTTTTGTTACCAACACAGGTGATTCCCAGGGGGAGAAGGTCGAGTCCGAAGGCAGAGCTCAAGAATGGGGTGTGGATATTTCCCAGTTCAAGGGGGATGTCTTTCAGACGGAGCCGAGGTTTGCAGCCATTCGCAAGGAGGGAACCGCCGAATACGAAGTCGTCGATACCGGTGATCACGGGCAGTTCCTCGGGCACGTGTATAAGTTGGAGTTGGAGGATGGAGTTGGAGAGCGGCGGTTTTTCCTGAAGGCGACGAAGAGCGTTTTACCGCGGGCGCTGGCGCTGGACATGGGCGCGACGCTTACCTCGCTCCGCCGCACGAAACAGTGGAAGTTCGACATCAAGGATGCCGTTCCCTTTGATAGGATACTAAATACCTCTGTTGCTGATTTCGCATCGTTGGTCTTGCCTGTTAGCGCCGCGCTCCGTGCATGACGGAATTTGATATCCGAA
The DNA here is from genome assembly GCA_945483525.1 of uncultured Verrucomicrobiota bacterium. Next base: position 16,019 of record CALYRV010000029.1, on the reverse strand, counting down.
ATTCCTCATTCCTAATTCCCATTCCTCATTCCTTCCGATGTCCGTTGTTGCCATAGGTTTTTTCGACGGGGTTCATCTCGGACACCAGAAGATACTTAAGGGCGCCGATATCGCGGTTACGTTTCGCGATCATCCTCTGCTGGTCTTGAACGCGGCAAAAGCGCCGCGGCTAATCATGAGCTGCGAAGAACGCGTCGCGGCGATCAGGGCTTGCGGTGTCCGAGAAGTTGTCGTGCTGGACTTCACCCCCGCTCTCGCCTCTCAATCTCCGGAAGAATTCCTTTCCATTCTTCGACTTCAACTTCACACTTCTACTTTTACCATCCGCTGCGGAGCCAACTGGCGCTTCGGCAGGAATGGAGCTGGAAATCCCCGTTGGTTGCGAGAACATGGGATAGAAGTGCAGGTGGTCGAAGCGGCTGAATACGACGGTGGCATTGTCTCTTCGACGCGGATTCGCGAATGTCTTTCCCGCGGCGAAATCGCCGCCGTGAACGCGATGCTGGGAAGAAGTTACAGGGTTACAGGTTTCAGGTTTCAAGGTAAGGGAGAAGGGGGTAAGCTCGGCTACCCGACGATCAACCTTTCACTCTGCAACCCTGCACCCTGCAACCCTGCACCCTGCAACCCTGCACCCTGCACCCTGCACCCTGCACTTCCCCTCGGCGTTTATCAGGTCTCCGTCTTGGGGCATCGTGCGATCGCGAATTACGGCTATGCGCCGACTTTCGGCGATCGTGCGTGGAAGGAACCGGTGCTGGAGGTTCATTTCCTGGAAGAAGTGGTAGATGTAAGTGGTAGTGGTACAGTGGAGTTTATAAAGTTCATTCGTCCGGAGAGGAAGTTCGCTTCTCTTGCCGAACTTCAGGCACAGATCGCCGCCGATATCGCGGATTTGGTATAATAGCGAAAATGAAAAACTGGTATCTGATTCCTTTGGCTGCGGTTGCTGGGCTCATCGCCGGCGCGTGGGGTCCGAGAGCGGACCTCGAGGCGCTTAAGGAGATGCGGTCCGAAAAGGCGGTCAAATCCGAAGCCAATGCCAAAAGCGGTTTCGGTGCCATCGCCAATCTCGTGAACATCCCCGACCGTGCGCGGAAGTCTCGGGTCGAATCGGTACCAGCGCAGACGAATCGTGAGGAGTTCGCCGAGGCTGCTGACCGCGTCCATGTCGCCGCCGACACTAATCGATGGAATCGTACGCAGCGACGTGCCGTTTGGCGCGACCGTGCGGACCTCAAGAACCGCATCGAGGACGCGAAGGAACTGTGGCGGACGCGGTGCGAACTCGCCTGCACCCAGTGGAAGGCGAAGCTCAACGTCAGCGGCGAAGAGGAAAGGCGTTTTGACGAGATGGTGGACGCCATGAACGCCGACCTCAAGGACTTGATGGGCGAATTCGCCGCGGAAGTTGCGGCGACGAAGGACGTTTCGCCGGAGCTCAGCGTGAAGATGATGAGCGCCTTCACCCAGACGCTTGCAGAAGGTTATGATGCGCTCGGAGAATGCGTCGGCGACGATGTCCGCGGCGAAGTCTCGAACATTCCGCTGCACGAATTCATCGATCCGTCCGTCATTGAGCCGATGATCCAGGTTCAAGATTATCTCGAGCCGCGTGGATTCAATGTAGGGGACGAAATGAGGTGAGCGGTTTGCCGAGAGTTTTCCGTGCCGCGCTCTTCGAGTTGTCGTCCGCAATTCGCAGTCGTCGCGCGGTCGTGACGGTGCTGCTGTTCGCGCTGATCGGCGCCGGAGTGATGTTTGTCACCGTCAGCCTCTTCTCGACTCTGGAGGAGCAGGTGATCTCAACGCTCGGGCTCCCTGCCGCCGAGAATTCGGGCGGAGTGACGATGACGCTTTGGCGGTCTTCCGCCTTCAAGACGATGATGTCCAGGATGCTTGATTCAAGCCTTCTCTTCAACGACATGCTTTCGCAGCATCCGGTTGCGCTTGCATTCGGATGCTTCGTCTTCGGAGTGGTGCCGCTGATGACCCTGATCACCTGCGCTCCGACGGCTGCCGCCGAGATCCGTTCGGGATCGGTGAGATATGTGCTGCTGCGCGTGTCGCGCACCGAATGGACGCTCGGTCTTTTCGCCGCGGAAGCCGCGGTGCTGCTGATCGCGATGGTTTTGCTCGCTTCCGCGGCTTCGGCGGTCGCCGTCTGCCGTCTGCCGGGGTGGTCTGCCATCGGATTCATTCCTTCTCTCTTCGATTGGTCGGTCCGTGCCTGGGTGTATTCGCTGGCCTGGCTCGGCATCTGCACGGGTGCTTCGATGTGCGTGAAGTCTCCGGGCAAGGCCACTGGACTTGCGCTTCTACTCTATGCTGCGTTCGTCGCATTCGGCTATTTCGCCGATAACTGCAGCGCGGTCTTCGATTTTATCCGTCCCCAGGGCTACGAGTACGCGCTCTGGCGCACATCGTTCTCCGTGCTCCTTGAAGGCGTGGTCGGGACGCTTGCGCTAGCGTTCCTGTATCTCGGACTCGGCAGCGCGGTTTTTGCGAGGAGGGACGTATGATCGGCGTCGCCATCGAAAGCCGCAACCTCGTGAAATGCTATGGCAAGCGCCGGGCGCTGGACGGCTTTTCACTTGCGATTCCGCGCGGATGCGTGCTCGGACTCGTCGGACCGAACGGCGCCGGCAAGACGACTTGGATGATGTCCGTTGCCAGACTGGTGCGCTACGAATCCGGCAGTATTGCCTTCACCGGTACGCTCGGGCTCCTACCGCAGGATTCCGAGCTTCCGCTTGAGATGTCCGCCCGCTCGCTCCTGATCGGCTTGGCGGGGCTTCAGGGGATGACTTCGCCCGATGCGAAAGCAGCCGCCGCTTCCGTTCTCGCGAAGGTCAATCTCCTCGACCGCGCCGATGCGTCGGTCCGTTCGCTTTCGCATGGCATGCGTAAGCGCGTGATGACCGCGCAGTGCTTCCTCGGCGATCCGGACCTGGTGTTGCTGGACGAGCCGATGAACGGACTCGACCCTGTCGAGGCCGAAAGGCTTCGCAAGGTGATTCTCGAGCGCAAGGACCGCAAGACCACCGTGATTTCCTCCCATAACCTCCTTGATCTCGAACGGCTCTGCACCCATATCGCGTTCGTCGACAAGGGGCGGGTTCGTCGCTTCGGCTCGCTCGCCGAGCTCACCGCCGACGGACGCACCCTCGAAGAGGTCTATCTTGAACAAGTATGAAACAGTTACCTGATTCGGCCGAATTTCTGTTGAAGTGGAAGGGCGATGTCCTTTCCGTAACTCTCACCCTGGACCATCCTCGCAAAGGGCGCGCGGCGTTCCGCACGAATCTCGGCCGTGCACAGGTGCGGCGGCGTGAGATCATCGCCGAGACCGAACGCGGAGAGGTGCCGCTGGCGAGGGCCTGGACGGATATCGCGATGACAGAGACCGGGCCCGGAGTGTTCAAAGTCGACATTCCCCTGGATGAGGTCGGCGTGTTCTCCGGCAAGGCGTGTTTCTTCCCCGATGGGTCCAACGTTCCGGAATGGCCGGATGGCGACAATCTCCATGTCAAGGTGGAGCCGAACGATCTGCGCAGGAACTGTTCGATCTACACCGTGTTTCCGCGTCAGTTCGGCTCCTTCCGCGAAGTCGCGCGGAGGCTGCCGCTGATCATGGACAAGATGGGCTTCAAGATCATCCAGACGTTGCCGCCGTTCCCGGTGCCTACGACCTATGCGGTGATGGGCGAGTACGGCTGTCCGTTCGCCGCCACTGATTTCTATTCCGTCGATCCGGCGATGGCGGAGTTCGACGAGTTCGCGACGCCTCTTGACCAGTTCCGTGAGCTCATCGACTGCGTGCATTCGCGTCGCGGACTGTTCTTCGTCGATCTTCCCGCCAATCACACGGGCTGGGCTTCGACCTTGCAGACTCATCATCCGGACTGGTTCAATCACGAGGCCGACGGACGTTTCCATTCGCCCGGTGCTTGGGGCGTCAAATGGGCGGATCTCGTGGAGCTCGACTATTCCAATCCCGAGCTCCGCGCCTACATGGCGGATGTGTTCATCTTCTGGTGCCGTAATGGTGTCGACGGATTTCGGTGCGATGCTGGCTATATGATTCCCGCGGACACCTGGAAGTACATCGTCGCGCGAGTCCGCGAGGAATATCCTGACACCGTGTTCATGCTTGAGGGACTCGGTGGCGAGCTTAGGGTGACGGACTCGTTGCTGGCGGATTCCAACCTCAACTGGGCCTATTCCGAGATCTTCCAGACTTATGATCGCGGACAGTTCGAGTGGTATCTTCCAGGTGCGATCGCACGTAGCGAGAAGTTCGGCACGCTCGTGCATTTCGCCGAGACTCATGACAACGATCGGCTGGCGAAGGGCGGCGAGACCTATGCGCGGTTGCGCGTGCAGCTGGCCGCGCTGCTCTCCTGGCAGGGCGCGTGGGGAATTGCGAACGGCGTAGAATGGTACTGCAGGGAGAAGATCGACGTCCACGGCAAGAATGATCTCTACTGGGGCAATCCCTCCAATATGATCGAGCTGATCGCGCAGCTGAATCACACGCTCGACACTCATCCAGCGTTCTGCGGCGCGAGTCATCTCGAACTGATCACGCGCGGCGACGGCAATACGCTCGCGGTGAAGCGCACCGGCGAGAACGGAGAGGAGGTTCTCGTCCTTGCGAATCTCGATTGTCACAACCCTGTAATTATCGACTGGGATCACGCGAAATTCGCGGCGCAAGGTCCGGTGGAGCTCGGCCCCGGCGAGGTCAGAATGCTTGAAGGAACGCATAGTGCGGAGCGCACCCAGCACCCTGCACCCTGCATCAAGCGCCAGGCACCAAGCACCAAGCACCAAGCACCCCTCTTCCACATCGTCTATCCGCGAAACGTGAAGCGCATCGCGGTGGCGCCGGAGGGACAGTGCGTCGAGATCTCCGCTCCGTATCATTTCCGCGTTGATATCGTTTCGCCTAAGAGCGGAAAGACCATCCGCGGCGGCCGCTCCATCCCCGCACCGACCACGAACCACGAATCACGAACCACCGACCACATCTTCCGCTTCCTCGCCCCGCACTATCACGGTGACGGAACGCGTTGTCGCGAACTGCTGGTGAAGATGACGGTGTATGAGCCAGGGCGTCCGAAACGTGTCGTCTCGAAGCTGTTCGTTCCTCCGCGTTCGAAGGATGCGAAGGTGTGTCTTGGCATGACGCCGGAGCAGCTCCGTGCCAATCCCTGCAATCGCGCGATCCTTTCCAATGGGGCCGGAGCCGTGTCACAGGTGCGCGCTGGGTGGGGCGAGATTGCCTCGCAGTACGATGCGATGCTGGCGGCGAATCCCAGTCCCGATGTGCCGTCCGATCGCGTCAATGTTTGGGCGCGTACGCGTTGCTGGTTGCAGCGAGAAGGATATACGCGTCAGCTTGACAGACGTTGTGAAACCGGCTTCAACGTCGATCCCGCCGGCAAAGGCGTCGAATGGCATTTCCAGGTGCCTTGCGGTATGGGCCGTTCCGCGAGTTTTAACTTTGAGCTGACACTTGCCGAAGGCCGTAACGCCGCGCGTTTGCGCGTTACCCGTTATGTGGTGGAGGACGAACAGGATGTTGGGGACCAGGTGCGTATCGTGTTCCGTCCCGACATCGAATGGCGCAGCTATCACGCAACGACCAAGGCTTATCTGAACGACGTGCAGAAGCACTTCCATGAGTCGTGCCGTCCCGTAGCCGACGGCGTCGAGTTCTTCCCTTACAACGGGAAGTTTTCGCTGCGTGTCCGAAACGGAGTTTATCATCACGAACCGCAGTGGGAATACAACGTCGCACATGCGGAAGAGGCGGCGCGCGGCCAGGATGGTTCGGGCGATCTCTTCTCTCCGGGATGGATTTCGGCGGACCTCAAGCCTGGCGAATCGATGGAGATAATCGGCGATTGCGCGATTCTCGGCACCACGAACCGCCAATCACCAGCCGCGAATCACGAACCACGAACCACCTACATCTGGGGTATCGAGAATTTTTCGAGCGTCCAGACCTTGCCGTTCGATGAAGCGATGCGTCGTGCGATTGAGCTGTACATCGTCAGGCGTGATAACCTCAAGACGGTTATCGCGGGTTATCCGTGGTTCCTTGATTGGGGACGTGATACCTTCATCTTCATGCGCGGCATGATTGCCGCGGGACGTATTGCCGATTCCCTCAAGATCTTGAAGGCGTTCGCCTCGTTTGAGGAGAACGGCACCTTGCCGAACATCATTTACGGCAAGACCGCAGGCAATCGCGATACGACCGACGCGCCGCTCTGGTTCATCCGCTGCGTGCAGGAGATAAGTTCGAGTGAAAAGTCCAACTCCAACTCGTCTCTCCAACTATTGCTCAAGACCTGCAATTCGATTGTCGATAACTACATTAAGGGGACTCCGAACGGGATTAAGATGGATCCTGAATCCGGTCTCGTTTGGTCGCCTTCGCATTTCACCTGGATGGACACCAACTATCCCGCGTGCACGCCGCGCGAAGGGTATCCAGTCGAGATTCAGGCGCTTTGGATCTCCGCGCTCAAGTTCCTCGGGCGCGACGAACTCGCGGCGAAGGCTACGGAATCGGTGAAGAAATATTTCAGGTTCCGCTCTTCGCCTTCAACTTCAACTTCAACTTCGACTTTCGACTGTGGTTACGCCGACTGCCTCAACGCGCCGCGCGGCGTTTCCGCCGCCGAGGCGACGCCCGATTTTGCAATTCGTCCTAATCAGCTCTTCCTTATCACCCTCGGAGTGCTAGAGGACACCGCCATTCTCCGCGCCACCGAGCAGCTGCTGATACCCGGCGGCATACGCTCGCTCAACAGCGATCATCCGCTTTATCGCGGCGTCTATGCCGGCGATGAGAACACCTCGCGCAAGCCCGCCTATCACAACGGCACGGTCTGGGCGTGGCCGTTCCCGCTCTACGCGGAAGCGTTGGTGATGACGCGGTCCTGCACGAACGAAACGGCGCTGCAACTCCTCGCTTCGGCGGTGGAGAACATCAACACTGGCTGTATCGGACATCTTTCCGAGAATGCGGACGGCGACGCTCCTCACGCTCAGAAGGGCTGTACCGCCCAGGCTTGGAGCGATTCCGAATTCCTCCGCGTGTGGCTCAGGCTCGGAGGAAGGTGAGAAAACGGCTTAAGGTACCAGATATGACACTTGCAGATCTGAAATCGGGAGAAATGGCGGAGATCACGGGCTATACGCTCGGGAATGCCGCATATCGTGCGAAACTGCTGGCTCTAGGGCTTACTCGGGGGCTTCAGCTGAAGGTGGTCAACGTGGCGCCGCTCGGCGATCCGTTCGAGCTTGCAGTACGCGGCTACCATCTTTCCTTGCGCCGTGAAGAAGTGAAGGTGATCAAGGTCAGGAAGCTGGATAAGAAGGACGTGCGGTAGCGGGATCCGGAAGTTGGAGTTGGAGAATTGATATGAAAACTTTAGCACTGATCGGCAATCCGAACTGCGGCAAGACCACGATCTTCAATGCGCTTACCGGATCGAACCAGCAGATCGGCAACTGGCCCGGCGTCACGGTCGAGAAGAAGTCGGGCATAGCCCGGCTTCAGGGAATAGGGAATGGGGAACAGGGAATAGGGAATGGGGAACGGGGAATAGGGAATGGGGAGGAGGTTGAGGTCGTCGATCTTCCCGGCGTATATTCGCTGACGGCGACGAGCGAGGACGAGCGGGCGACGCTGGAATACGTGCTGAGTCACGAGGCGGACCTCTATGTGAACGTCGTTGACGCCACGACGATTGAACGCAATCTCTACCTGACACTTCTGATGTGCGAGCTGGAGGTTCCGATGATCGTGGTGGTCTCGATGATGGACGTTGCGCGGCACCGCAACATCGAGATCGCCATTGATCATCTTTCGGAGCATCTCGGGGTGCCGGTGATCGGCGTGAACGCCAATAATCCGCTTGATATCCGCCAGCTGAAGGCCGCGCTCGCCAAGACTCTGTTCGCCGCTCCCCGCTTCCCGCTCCCCGCTCTTCGCCTCGATTACGGGAACGAGCTTGAGCAGGAGATTGACATCATCTCGTCCTGCACGGTGAAGACGGCGCAGGCGCTGAAGGTTTCGCAGCGGTGGGTGGCGATCAAGGCGTTGGAAGGGGAGGCGCTCGTTACCAGGGCGCTCATTGACTATCATGACATGGCTCCGGAGGTGATCAAGGGCGCCATCGAACGCGTCACTAAGGTGCTTGCGGATCCGCCGGATATCGAACTTGCCGAAGCGCGTTACGGCGTCATCGCGGGACTCGTCCGTGACGTCGTGAAGATCCGCAAGTCGAAGATGTACTTCTCCGAGATCATCGACCGATTCGCGCTGAACCGGTTCCTAGGGCTTCCGCTCTTCTTCGCGATTATGGCCGGAGTGTTCTTCCTGGTGAGCGCGGTGGGCGGGGCGCCGACGGAGATCTTCCATCGTTGCGGAGCGAAGCTTTTTCAGCATCTGCCGGGACTCCTCGCCACTGCTGTCGGCGCGTCCGACTGGATCGTGGCGCTGGTTATGGCCGTCGGCGGTGCGTTCAACATCCTCTTTTCGTTCATCCCCGTCATCTTCACGATGTTCCTGCTGCTGGCGATCCTCGAGGACTCTGGATACATTTCGCGGGCGGCGTTCCTGGCGGATCGGTTCATGCGCGGAATCGGGCTTCCTGGCAAGTCCTTCGTGCCGCTTCTGGTGGGCTTCGGGTGCACGGTGCCGGCGATTCTCGCGACGCGTATGCTCGAGTCGAAGCGCGACCGGCTGCTTACGATCTTCTTGATCCCGTTCATGAGTTGCGGTGCGAAGCTTCCCGTGTACGCGGCGTTCGCCGTCGCGTTTAGTCCGGAAGCTCCGTGGAAGATGATGCTGGCGCTGTATCTTGTAGGCATCGTCCTCGGCATTCTCGTCGGCTTCGTTCTCAAGAAGACACTTTTCCGCGGCGATCCTTCGCACTTCATCATGGAGCTTCCTCCGTATCATCTACCGCGTCCGCGGCACTTCCTGCGCCATGCCTTTGAGAATCTCATAGGCTTCCTGTGGCGGGCCGGCAAGTTCATCGTGCCGATGATGCTGGTGCTAGGGCTCTTGAATAGCTTTGATATCCACGGACGGCCTAGAATCGATGTCGACACTTCGTCCAACACCTTGCTTTCCGCGGTCGGACGCGCCTGTACGCCAGTCTTCGAGCCGATCGGCGTGGAGAAGGTGAATTGGCCGGCATCCGTGGCGATCTTCACGGGACTCTTCGCCAAGGAGTCGGTTATTGGCACGTTGAACGGACTCTACTCGCAGACCAAGGCGATTGAGGATAACGGAGGTGACGGATGTCACGCCGAAGATTACGCGGCAGCGAAGCGCGCGGAACTCGCCGAGCGTACCGAACTGAGAAATCATTTCTCGAAAGGGTTCCACCAGGCGTTCGCGTATCTCCTGTTCATCCTCCTGTATGTGCCCTGTGTCGGCGCGACGGCAGTCGTCTTTAAGGAGATCGGCAAGTTCTACGGCGGCATCTTTGTCATGTACATGACGCTGCTGGGGTGGTCCGTAGCCACGATTTACCATTCGGTGATGGTTTCCGGCAATCCGCTCTGGGGCGGTATTGGAGTTGCGATCATCGTCGCGATGTTCGGCGCATTCTGTCTGTACGGCAGGACCCATCGAGTGGATCTGGTTTGAGAATCACTGTCATCTCATGCCGACCGAAAGGACGGCTTTGTGTGATGGATTCGGTCGGTCGCCACCTTCGTTTTTCCCGGGATTTAGGCGAGTATCCGAGCCTAAATCAGTGAATCACCAGCAAGAAACCAGAAAAAGTGGAATAAGGGTGCAAGGAGCCAATCATTGCGGGGATATGGTATAATATGTTGCAATGAAAACTGAAAAGGTGATAGTTCCACTTGCGGTGAGCGCGGCAGTTGTTATTGCCGGGATTGCGGCGATTGTGGTCACCAATAATCGGGCGGCGGTCGCCAGGGCGAATGCGGTGGCGGCGGAGATGCGCGAGAGCGAGGCAGATAAGCGCGCCAAGGAGGCGAAGTCCAATGAGGTGATCGCGAACAAGAACTCCCAGGCTGCGCGAGATGCGAAGGCGAAGGTCGAGGCGGAGCTCGAGATCAAGATCGCCGAGAAGGAGAAGGCGGTTGCCGATGCGAAGGCTGCGGAGGCGTCTGCCGTTTTCGCCAACGCCCAGGCCGCAGCGGCTCGGGATAATGCGGCCAGGGAGAGGGATGCCAAGGAGTCCGTAAGGTTGAAGGCGGAGGCGGCGAAGGCGGAGCTTGACAAGGAGAACGCCCGCATCGCCGGTGAACTTGCGCTTTCGAACGCGGCGGTTGCCGAGGCGAGGGCGAAGCTCGAGACCGAGAAGCGCAGGACCGAGGCGGAGATCGCCAGGGAGAAATTGTTGACACTCGAGAAGATCAGATTCGAGAAGTGGGAGCGGGAGTTGATAGAGTTCAAGCAGGAACTAGATGAGCGAGAGCGCGCGCTTCATCCCGATGTCTCAATTTTCGATTCTTCCAACATTACTTGGGTGGCGGATCGAGAGGCGGATGTGATTGGAGCGGAGACGAATCGGCTGGTGAAGGCGAAGTATGTCCGTATGGAGGACGATCCCCAGCTTCCTTCATCCACGCGCAAACTCGCGCGGGCCGATCGTCTGGCTTATGAGTCACGCACCAACCGTGTTGCGCAGTCCCGAGAAAAGATCATTGCGACCCTTGAGAAGTTGCGGGATGCTGCGGTGCGCGAGGGCCGGGTGACGGACGCGAAATTCTATCAGAAGTCAATTAATTCTTTATACCCGAATTATCAGGATTGCAATAAATGAGTCTTGCAGTAGGTATCGTAGGGCTGCCCAACGTCGGCAAATCCACGCTTTTCAACGCTCTCACCCGTAAACAGCAGGCTGCGGCCGAGAACTATCCTTTCTGTACTATCGAGCCTAATTCGGCGATCGTGGAAGTGAAGGATCCGCGGGTCGATAAGCTTGCCGAGATGGCGAAAAGCGAGAACATCATCCGTGCTACGGTTGAATTTACCGATATTGCTGGGCTTGTCAAGGGCGCTTCCAAGGGCGAGGGGCTTGGCAATAAGTTTCTTGCTAACATTCGCGAGTGCGATGCGATCCTCCACGTGGTGCGTTGCTTCGAGAATGATGACATCATCCATGTTCAGGAAGGTGGTAACAAGTCCGCTCCGATCGATCCTGTCGGCGATGCCGAGGTGATTGAGACCGAGCTTGTTCTCGCGGATATGGAGCAGCTCCAGAAGCGTTACGAGCGGGTGAAGAAGGAGGCTCAGGCGAAGCCTCCAATGCGTCCCGAGGCCGAAGCCTGCGCGGCGCTTTTAAAGCACCTTGAGGACGGCAATCCGGTCCGTAGCTTCCCCCGTAAGGAAGGCGACGCGATTCTGCCTGTTCTTTCCGAGTTGCATTTCCTTACCGATAAGAAGGTGATCTACTGTGCGAATGTGGCGGATGACAACGTCACTGGCGATGGAAATCCTCATGTAGAGGCGCTCAGGGCGTATGCCGAGAAGCAGGGTTGCGAGCTGGTCGTGATCTGTGCGCAGGTCGAGGCGGAGCTCGCGGGGCTTTCCGATGAGGAGACGAAGGAGATGCTCGAGGGATTTGGTCTCGCCGAGTCGTCGCTTGACCGCACGATCAAACTCGCCTATCACACGCTCGGGCTCGCGTCGTTCTTGACGGCAGGTCCGAAGGAGTCGCGAGCCTGGACCTTCCGCCGAGGGTGGAAAGCTCCGAAGTGCGCGGGTGTTATTCATACTGATTTCGAGAAGGGGTTCATCCGCGCTCAGGTGGTTTCTTACGACGATTATGTCAAGTACGGAGGGGAGAAGGGCGCTCGTGAGGCTGGCGCGCTTAGACCTGAGGGTAAGGAATACGAGATGCAGGATGGAGATGTCGTTGAGTTCATGTTCAATTGATTGTGATATAATATAAGACAATTGCTTTTGTCCATAAACCAAAAACCAAAAAAGAAAGAATAACAATGAAGAAACTCATGTTTGTTTGCGCCGTTCTCGCGTGTGCGGTTTCTGCCAATGCCGAGTGCATCTGGAGCACATGGTTTGACGATGGCGCCAAGAAGGAGGTCCGTGGTTGCGTGCTCGGTCTCGCTTCCGAGGTTAAGTCCGTCTCCGGTGCTCAGATCGACATCTGCATCAGCAAGGCCAAGGCTGTTAAAGCGGGTTGCCAGTACGCTTTTGGCTATAACCGTACCGACACCCTCAAGAACGGCGTCCAGCTCGCGTTTTGGAACGCTGCTGACAGCGCTGCGCTTCAGCTCGGCCTCCTCAACTTCAACAAGACTGGCTTCCTTCCTTTCTTCCCGTTCTTCAACTTTGACGTGAAGATGTTCGGAAAGGGTCGCTAAGTGCGAGAACCGAATCAGAAGAAAATCGCCAAGCTCGTCCGGGATCTCCTGGTCGAGCTTGGTGAGGATCCCGACCGTGAGGGGTTGAAGAAGACGCCGCAGCGTGTCGCGAAGTCCCTCACGTTCCTTACCAGAGGCTACCGGCAGAACCTCAAGGCGGTGGTCAATGGTGCAAAGTTCACCTCCGGGACCAACCACATGGTCATCCTGAAGGACATTGAGCTTTATTCGATGTGCGAACATCACATGCTTCCGTTCTACGGGAAGTGCGCGATCGGTTACATTTCTAAAGGCAAGGTGCTTGGAGTGTCTAAGCTTGCCCGTATTGTCGATATGTACGCGCGGCGTCTTCAGATTCAGGAGCGCATGACCGAGGAGATCGCGAATGCGATCATGAAGGAGGCCGGAGCCGAAGGCGTGGGCGTGGTCATCAAGGCTAAGCACCTCTGCATGATGATGAGGGGGGTTGAGAAGCAGAATAGCGAGATGATCACGAGCGCAGTGCTTGGCACTTTCCGCAGCGACGAGAAGGTCCGCGGCGAATTCATGTCCCTGATCGGGTGACGTCATTGGATATTCGCCGATTGCAGGCATTAACCATTTATCAACTACCAACTATTAACTTTGATTATGGCAAAACTAACATTCAAGGAAGACATCTGCAAGGGTTGCGGACTGTGCGTGACGGCGTGTCCGAAGAAGATCCTTGAGATCTCAAAGTCGAAACTCAACAAGAAGGGTCATGCTCCGGTCGAGTGCACGAAGCCCGAGGAATGCGTCGGCTGTGCGAGTTGCGCGCTGATGTGTCCTGACTGCGTCATCACGGTGGAAAGATAGTTGTAGTGGATGGCCGCAGTGATGCAGCGGATTGAAATGATTCCCTTGTGTCTCTGCAAACAGGAACTACCACTTTGATTTGAAAGAACAGTGAATATGGCAGAAAAAGTATTAATGAAGGGCAACGAAGCGATCGCAGAAGCCGCGATTCGCTGCGGTTGCAGACATTATTTCGGATATCCGATCACTCCGCAGACAGAGATCGCGGCGTACATGTCCAAGCGTATGCCCAAGATCGGCGGTACATTCCTTCAGGCGGAGAGTGAGATTGCGGCGATCAACATGGTCTACGGCTGTGCCTCGACGGGTAAGCGCGCGATGACCTCTTCGTCCTCGCCGGGCATTTCGCTGAAGGCCGAAGGTATTTCGTATCTCGCCGGTGCCGATCTGCCGGCATTGATTGTGAACGTGCAGCGCGGCGGACCTGGTCTCGGCGGCATTCAGCCTTCGCAGTCCGACTACTTCTTCATGACCCGCGGGCCCGGTCACGGTGATTTCCATATCATCGTCCTTGCGCCTGCCTCGGTGCAGGAGATGGCCGACATGACGCGTCTCGCGTTTGAGCTCGGCGAGAAGTACCGTATGCCTGCGATGCTGCTGGCGGACGGCACGATGGGGCAGATGATGGAGCCGGTGGTACTTCCCGAGACCGAAGTGGATCCCGCGACGATTCCCGCCGGCAAGCCCTGGGCGACGACCGGTACGGAGATGAAGCGCAAGCACAACATCGTCAACTCGCTCTTCCTCAAGCCGGATGAGCTCGAGAAGACCAACCTCGAACGCTTCGAGCGTTATGCGAAGCTGGAGAAGGAGGAGTGCCGCTGGGAGGAGTACATGATGGACGACGCGGAGATCTGCGTGGTCTCGTGCGGCATCACCGCCCGCGTCTCCAAGAACGCGATCGTCGAGGCCCGCAGGCGCGGCATCAAGGTCGGCATGATCCGTCCCATCACGCTATATCCATTCCCGAAGGAGGCGTTCGCGAAGGCGGCGCAGAAGGTAAAGAGCTTCCTCACCGTCGAGCTCAACATGGGGCAGATGAAGGAGGACGTCGAGCTTGCCATCCGCTGTTCGAAGCCGATCGCGATGTGCAACCGGGTCGGCGGCATGATCCCCAGCACTGACGAAGTCCTCGCCGCAATCGAAAAGGAGGCGAAATAATGGCAATTGTCTTTCAGAAACCGAAGTCGCTCACCGATGCGACGCTGCACTACTGTCCCGGCTGCACCCACGGCATCGTCCACAGGCTCGTCGCCGAGGCGATCGACGAGCTCGGTATCGAAGGTAAGACCATCGGTATCGCGCCGGTCGGTTGTTCGGTGATGGCTTATGATTACTTCGCCTGCGACATGATCGAGGCCTCGCACGGGCGCGCACCTGCGGTAGCGACCGGCGTCAAGCGTTCGCTTCCCGATCACGTCGTCTTCACGTACCAGGGTGACGGCGACCTCGCGTCCATTGGACTTTGCGAGACGGTCTCCACCGCGTGCCGTGGCGAGAACATCACGATCATCTTCATCAACAACGCGATCTACGGCATGACTGGCGGACAGATGGCGCCGACCTCGCTCGTCGGGCAGGTCACGCAGACTTCGCCGTATGGGCGCGACCCGAAGACGCAAGGTATGCCGATCCGCATCTCTGAGTTGCTCGCGACGCTCGATGCCCCGGCCTATATTGAACGGGTGGCGGTTAACAACGTGATGCACGTCCGTCAGGCCAAGAAGGCGATCAAGAAGGCGTTTCAGAACCAGGTGGAGGGGAAGGGCTTTTCGCTCGTCGAAGTCATTTCCACCTGTCCTACGAATTGGGGTATGACGCCGGAGAAGGCTTGCCAGTGGGTTGAAGAGAAGATGATTCCGTTCTATCCGCTCGGCTGCTTCAAAGATAAATGAAAAATGAAGAATGATGAATTTCAATTCTTCATTCTTAATTCCTCATTCATAATTGACGAAAGGCTTACAAGCAATGACTTACGAATGCATAATGGCGGGCTTCGGAGGCCAGGGTCTCCTCTTCTCCGGCAAGGTTCTCGCCCATGCGGCGCTTATCGAACAGAAGGAGCTCTCGTGGCTGCCGTCGTACGGACCCGAAATGCGCGGCGGCACCTGCAACTGCTCGGTGATCGTCTCGGACGACCCGGTCGGCTCGCCGATCATCGCGCATCCGAACATTCTCATGGTGATGAACGAGCCGTCTCTCGACAAGTTCGAGGAGACGGTCGCTCCGGGCGGCACGATCTTCGTCGACTCCTCGCTGATCGCCCGCAAGGTGAAGCGCACCGACGTCGATGTCGTCTACATCCCCGCCACCCAGATGGCGAAGGACATGGAGGCTCCGTCGCTCGCGAACATGATCATCCTCGGGTGTATCGTGGAGAAGCTCAAGCCGGTGAAGGGTGAGACCGTGGCGGAAGCGCTCAAGCATACGATCTCCGCTCGTAAGGCCGCGCTCCTGGATCTCAACTTGAAGGCGGTCGAGGCCGGACGGAACTTCAAATGAAGAATTTCGAATGAAGAATTGAGCAAATATAAGGCCTTAGACGCCGCAATTCCTCATTTCTAATTCCTAAATTCGTTTCTTATGGAACTCTCGATCCTCATCAACAAGTTCAACATCAAGGGACGGCTCGTCTCGCTGCAGCCTTTCGGCAACGGCAACATCAACGACACGTTCCTCGCCATTTACCGCAACACCTTCACCGAGACGCAGGTGATCCTGCAGCGGGTGAACCGCAAGGTGTTTCCGGAACCCGAGTCGATCATGGCGAACATGCATGAGATCAC
>CALYRV010000028.1 GCA_945483525.1 uncultured Verrucomicrobiota bacterium | reverse complement strand
AGATGCTCTTCCGCGGACAGAACATCCTTGGCTACAAGCACTATCCGGACGACATCGTCGACCGTTTCGCGGCGCTCGCGTGCGAGAACGGCATGGATATTTTCCGAATCTTCGATGCGCTCAACGACCCGCGCAATCTTGAACAGGCGATCAAGAGCGTCAAAAAGTACGGCGGACACGCCCAGGGTACGATCTCCTATACGACCTCGCCGGTCCACACGGTCGCGAACTACGTGAAGCTCGCCAAGCGCCAGGAATCGATGGGCGTCGATTCGCTCTGCATTAAGGACATGGCCGGCATCCTCACACCCGGCGCCGCCCGTGAGCTCGTGGGTGCGCTTAAGAAGGCGATGCCCGAGATGCCGATCCAGGTGCATTCGCACATGACCGGCGGACTCGCAGCGGCGATGTATGCAGCCGCCGTCGATGCGGGTGCTGGTTGCGTTGACTGCGCAATCTCCACGCTTTCATCGTTCTCCTCGCAGCCGCCGACCGAAACCATGAAGGTGATTTTCGAGTCCGAGGGCTATGCGACCGGACTCGACACCGCGCGGCTCACCAAGATCAACAACTACTTCAAGGAGCTCAAGAAGGCGCGACAGCCAGCGTCGTCCTCGAAGGTTGAGGCGGTCGACGCCGGAGTGCTTGTGCATGCGATCCCGGGCGGCATGATCTCGAATCTCCGTTCGCAACTCGCCCAGCAGGATGCTCTCGATCGACTTGATGAAGTCCTTGAAGAACTGCCGAAGACGCGTGCCGACATGGGTTATCCTCCGCTCGTCACTCCGACTTCGCAGATCGTGGGTGTGCAGAGCGTACTTAACGTGCTTTCGGGCAAGCGCTTCTCGATGATTACGGACGAGACCAAGCGTTATGCCGCGGGCTACTACGGTGCCACGCCTGCTCCGATCGAACCGAAGCTCCGCAAGAAACTGATGGGCAATCTGAAGCCGATCACCTGCCGTCCGGCGGATCTTCTCAAGCCGGGACTCGTCCAGGCAGCATCGGAATTGCCGCCGAACACGATTCAAGCGGAGGAAGATATCCTTTCCTACGCGCTTTTCCCGGAAGTCGCGCTCGGCTACTTCAAGTGGCGCAAGGAGGGCGGTCCGATTCCGGCGGATGAAGAGGCGAAACAGGTTGGAGTGAATAGTTCGAGTTCGAGAATGGACGGTAAAAATCCTATCTCCAACTCCAACTCCGAACTCCAACTTTCTGCAGGTACGCCGGTACTCGCGCCGCTCAACGGCACGTTTTACCGGAGCGACGCGCCGGGCAAGCCTCAGATGGCTGCTGACGGCGCGGCGGTGAAGAGCGGAGACGCTGTCTGCGTCGTCGAGGCGATGAAGCTCTTCAATCCCATCAAGGCGACGGCGGCTGGCAAGATCACCTTCCTCGTCGAGCACGGAAAGCCCGTCCAGAAGGGGCAAGTTCTCGCGACGATCGCGTGAGGTTGTGGTATAATATAGCTGTTCCAGCAAGGAGTTTAGAAAATGGCAGCGAGCAAGAAGAACCCGAGAATCCTGATCGTCACTCCGGAGATTACATATTTGCCGGAAGGCATGGGCAATCTTGCGGGGCAGATGTCTGCGAAGGCAGGCGGCATGGCAGATGTCTCCGCTTCGCTCACAGCGGCACTCTTCGAGCTCGGCGCTGACGTCCATGTGGCATTGCCGCACTATCGCAGGATGTTCCATGAGGAGACTGGAAAGCTTGTCGCAGAGGAGCTTCGCAAGTATAAGAGTCACCTTTCTGACGAGCGCATTCATCTCGCGGAAGATCGCTGTTTCTATTACCGCGACACCGTTTATGATCGTGGTGACGGCAACGTGAAGCTTGCGCTCGCATTCCAACGCGAGGTGATTAACAATATCATCCCGCGCGTGCAGCCCGATCTCATTCACTGCAACGACTGGATGACCGGTCTCATTCCCGCGGCTGCTCGCCGCATGGGGATCCCGTGCCTTTTCACGGTTCATAATATCCATACCCAGAAGATCAATCTCGCCTGGGCGGAAGATTCAGGCATAGACGCTGCGGAGTTTTGGGAGAACCTTTATTACGCGTATCCGCCGTATAACTACTTTGAGTCGCGTGACAAGAACCAGGTCGACCTTCAGGCCTCTGGCTGTTTTGCCGCCCACTTCATCAACACGGTTTCGCCGACGTTCTTGCAGGAGATCGTTAACGGCTGGCATTCATTTATTCCGGACTCTATCCGCAACGAGATCCGCGGCAAATTCAACGCGGGGTGTGCCGCTGGTATTCTGAACGCACCGGATGCGGCGGATAATCCGAAGACGGATGACAAGATCCCGTTCCGTTACGGTCCAGAAGACCATCGTGAGATGAAGCGCAAGAATAAGCTCGCGCTACAGCACGCGCTCGGTCTCCGCGAGGATCCAAATGCTGCGCTTTTATTCTGGCCGAGCCGGCTCGATCCGATTCAGAAGGGTCCGCAGCTGCTGACCGATATCACTTTCCGCTTCCTCGCTAAGCATCCTAATGCGCAGCTGGCGATCATTGCGAACGGACCTTACCAGCAGCCTTTTTGGGATATCCAGTCCTTCCATGGCATTCCCGACCGGCTTGCGGTCCACAACTTCGACGGGCGTCTCTCGCAGCTCGGCTTCGCGGCGTCTGATTTCACGCTTATGCCTTCGCTCTTCGAGCCATGCGGACTTCCCCAGATGCAGGCGCCGATCTACGGTTCGCTCGCGGTCGCGCACAATACAGGCGGGCTCCATGATACCGTCTTCCCGCTCGATGTCAACGCTTCGCATGGTAATGGCTTCGTCTTCGACAATTACGATTCCAACGGGCTTTTCTGGGCTATGGATCAGGCGATGGAGTTCTTCGGACAGCCGCCTGAAGTCAAGGAGCGCGAGATTGCGCGTATTATGCGCGAGTCGCTCCAGCGGTTCAATCATGAGGAGTGCGCGAAGGAGTATATCAAGCTTTATGAGAAAATGCTTCAGCGTCCGCTCGTCAAGAAGTCCGTCGCCGAGCCCTGAGCTCGGCCTGCCAGCGTAAGATATAAGATATGAATATGATAGCATTATTGGCTGTGGCCTGGTTCGGAGCGTTTCAAGACACTCCGATTTCTTCTATCAGAATTACCGATGGTGAGGTTCGAAGCTTCATTGAGCGACAGCGGGACGGGCTCGGCACGCATTATGCCGTGTCCGGTTATCCGTATGACACCTGCATGTGGACCGGCGTGGTTCCGCAGCCGGAATATATGCCCTCATGGCGCGCACGCTGGTGGCCTTACGAACAGGCGGGATATCTTGTCGACGGACTCGGCCGCGTCGGTATCTATCTTGACGATCCGCGGCTGAAAAAACTGCTTGCCGACTCGGTCGAGTATGCGGTCACGACGCGTAACAAGGCGGGCCTTTTCGGTAATGACGATACCGATCCGTGGGCGAACGCCGTTTTCGCCCGTGCGATGATGGCGCAGTACGAACTTACCGGCGACAAGCGCATTCTTGATGCCCTCGCCGCCAATTCGCTCGCGGTCACGAACGCGGAAGGGCGCGCGATGTGTACAGCCGAAGCCGATCTTTTCCTTTACCGCAAGACCGGTGACGAGAAGTGGATCGAACAGCTCAAGGCGCATACCGCGAAATATCCGTGGCCGTGGCGTCAGCTTTCGCGTCCGCGTCAGATCTGGGATCCGATAGAATCTCATGGCGTGACGGCGGCGGAAGAAGGCAAGCTTCCGTGCCTCTACTACCTCGTTACCGGCGACAAGCAGCAGCTGAAGGATTCCGTCACCTTTTTCGAACAGGTGATGCATTTCAACGAACTCGCGGACGGCGTGCCTTCGAGCGAAGAGGGTTACGGCGGCAACGCGGACAAGACGCAGAGTCCGAAAGACAAGCCGCTCTGGGATCATGGCGGACTCATGATTCACGAGACCTGTGACATCACCGATCATATGTGGACCTTCGGCTACCTGCTGATGGCGACTGGTGATGCGGTTTGGGCGGATAGAATCGAGCGGATCTTCTTTAATGCTGCTCCGGCCGCGGTGACCGAGGATTTCAAGGCGGTACAGTATTTCTCCTCTCCGAATCAGGTGTTCGCTTCGCGCAATACTGGGCATCCGGGCTTCGGCGAGGTCGGTCTTACGCGTCAGGCGTACCGTCCTGGCTGCGACACCGAATGCTGCGCGGGCAATGTCCATCGCATGGCGCCCGCTTACATCGCGCGCATGTGGATGTTGGATCGGTCCGGACACAATCCCGCGGCGATGCTTTACGGCAACAGCGAGTTTGCATTTGTCGCGGAAAACGGTGCGAAGGTGAAGATTCGTGAAGAGGGAAACTATCCCTGGAGCGGGGGAATAAAGTTCGTGGCGACGTCCGACAAACCGACTCGGTTTGTGCTTTATTATCGCATGCCGGCGTGGGCGAACGACGGCAAGGCCGAAATGCGGTCGGTTGAGGTCGAGATTGGCGCCGGCGAGACCTGGTCGCATGGTATTATGATTCCGATGCGGCTTCGCCAGGAACGTCATTCCGGTGGTATATCGCTTTATCGCGGACCGATTCTCTTCGCGCTTCCAATCTCTGCGAATGACGAGGTTGTAACGGAAGGGGAGGAGAAGTGTTCAAAGGAATGCCCCGCGCATTATCTCACGCCGGCACGTCCATGGAATTACGCGATGCCGGTATTTCCGAATGTGTCGGACTCTACGGATTTCCAAATCTCTTACTCCGGTAGGAAGTCGCGTCCGAGCGTGTTTGTGACGGTGCCGCTTTTCCGTCGGACCGATTGGGTGCCAGAAACGGGTTACAATGCTGAGCGTACGCCCTGGGTGCCGGCGCCGAAACCTGTAGGCGCGGAGAAGGTGGTGCTCGAACGGCTCGCTCCGATCGGAGAGACGACTCTTCGTATCAGCGTTTTCCCGATTGCCGAATGAATTTGATATAATACCTTAGATATGAGCGAAAAAATCACTATGGTTGGCGGGAAGCTTAATGTTCCCGAGAATCCTATTATTCCTTTCATTGAGGGCGATGGTACGGGCCCTGATATTACGCGTGCTGCGATGACCGTTTGGAATGCCGCGATAGAGAAGGCCTACGGTGGTAAGCGCAAGATCGAGTGGAAGGAAGTCCTTGCAGGCGAGAAGGCTTTTAACAAGACTGGCGAATGGCTGCCGAAGGCTACTCTCGACGTCTGTCGCGACTGCCTTGTTTCAATCAAGGGTCCGCTGACCACTCCTGTCGGCGGCGGCATCCGTTCGATCAATGTCGCGATGCGCCAGGAGCTTGATCTCTATGTATGTCTCCGTCCGGTGCGTTATTTCAAGGGCGTTCCTTCCCCGGTGAAGCGTCCCGAGCTTACGGACATGGTGATCTTTCGCGAGAACACTGAGGATATTTACGCTGGCATCGAGTGGATGAACGGCACTCCCGAGGTAGAGAAGGTCAAGGCGTTTCTCCTTGGCGAGATGGGGGTGAAGAAGATTCGTTTCCCGAAAACGGCTTCGATCGGCATTAAGCCAGTTTCGCTCGAAGGTACGGAGCGGCTCGTCAAGGCGGCGCTTGATTACGCGATCGAGAACGATCGCAAGTCGGTTACGATCGTCCATAAGGGAAATATTCAGAAGTTCACCGAAGGAGCGTTCCGCGACTGGGGATATAAGCTTGCGCAGCGAGAGTACGGCGCGACGCTGATCGATAAGGGCCCGTGGTGTGAGTTCAAGAATCCGAAGACCGGGCGTATGATCACGGTCAAGGACTGCATCTGCGACGCATTTCTTCAGCAAATTCTGACACGTCCTGCCGAATACGACGTGATTGCGACGCTGAACCTCAACGGCGACTACGTTTCTGACGCGCTCGCGGCGACCGTGGGCGGCATCGGCATCGCGCCGGGTGCGAACATCAATTACCAGACTGGTGTCGCCGTCTTTGAGGCAACCCATGGCACCGCGCCCAAGTACGCCAATCTCGACAAGGTGAATCCCGGTTCGCTTATCCTTTCGGGCGAGATGATGCTCCGTTATATGGGCTGGACCGAGGCTGCCGACAAGATCATAGCGGCGATGGATAAGGTCATTGCCGCGAAGACCGTCACTTACGATTTCGCCCGCCAGATGACGGACGCGAAGGAGGTCAAGTGTTCGGAGTTCGGCGCGGCTCTTGCTGCTGCGATGTAAAAGTAATATTTCGCATTTCTTAATTCTTTATTCATAATTTCAATGGCGGATAAGATTTCGTTCGAGGCTCCGCGCGGCATGCGGGATTTCTATCCCGAGGACATGGTGTGGCGCAATAAGGTGTTCGACGCGTTTCGTGCGGCCGGCGAGGCCGCTGGTTTTCAGCCTTATGACAGTTGCGTGGTTGAGAGTTACGAGCTCCTCGCCCGCAAGGCTGGCGAAGAGGTCGGAGAGCAGATCTACCACTTCTTCGACAAGTCTGAGCGTCATATCGCGCTCCGTGCAGAAATGACGCCTACGCTTGCTAGAATGGTGGCGCAGCGCCAGAAGGAGCTTTCATTCCCGCTCAAATGGACGACGATTGCGCAGTGCTTCCGCTATGAACGCATGACCAAGGGCCGTAAGCGCGAACACTATCAGTGGAATGTAGACATCATCGGCGAGGATTCGATTCTCGCCGAGGTCGAGGTGATCGGTGCCGCTTGTGATGCGCTCCGCCGAATGGGTCTCTCGTCGAAGGATTTTAAGGTTCATGTCTCTTCGCGCAAGTTCTTAGGCGAGCTGCTCGCGCAGAGCGGCATTGCCGCAGAGAAGCACGCCCAGGTTTTCCTCGCGCTTGATAAGCGCGGCAAAATGCCCGACGAAGAGATCGCCGCAATGCTAAAGGACGGCGGGCTGACCGATGACGAGGTGAAGGCGACGTTCGCGATCATGGAGACGAAGTCGTACGAGGCGTGTCCCGAGCTCTGCGAGCTCTTCCGTCTTGCCGAGATTGCCGGTTTCGCTGATTGCCTTCAGTTCGACATCTCTGTCATCCGTGGGCTCTCCTACTATACGGGTATTGTTTTCGAGTGCTTTGACACCGCTGGCGAGTTCCGTGCGATCTTCGGTGGCGGGCGTTACGACAATTTGCTTACGACGATCGGCGGAGAGCCCACTTCGGCGGTTGGTCTCGGTTTTGGCGATGTCGTCGTTACCGAACTTTTGAAGTCGCGCCTCGGCGAAAATGCCGCGGCCGCCAAGAAGGGCGTAGCCGTCGGCTTCATGTTCCCCGAACAGCGCGATGCGGCGGTGAAACTTGCCGCGAAGCTTCGTAAGGAAGGTGAGATCGTTAACCTGTCGCTTAAGAATCAGAAGCCAAAGAAATTCTTTTCGCACGCGGATCAGAGCGGTGCGGCCAAGGCCGTGTTCCTCGGTCCTGACGATGTTGAGATGGGTGTTGCTCGCATCAAGAACCTTGAAACTCGTGAGGAGTCCGAATTAAGCCTAGATTGATATTTGCGTTCGTTCTCGCGGCTTTCGCCGCCACGCTCTTCGCTGATTCTGAGAAGAGTGCGAATGCGATTATCCGTTTGTTGAACTCCCGCGCAGCCGGAAGTCAGCGGGCATATGAGGAAGCGGCTCGCGTAGTGCGCGAAGATGCTGAGAAGGGTCGTGCGCTTCAACGGTTCGTGCTCGCGCTCCTTTCTCGGGATGTTAATGCGCCAGAAGCGGCTCGGCTGAGCGATCGTCAACGCGAGGAGTATCTTGCGTCTCGTGAGAAGATTCGCAAGTTGGCGGAAACGAACGGCAATCCGTTGGCATTGTATCTGCTGTCAATGGAAAGCGGCGATATTGGGCAGCTAGAGCGGGCGGCTTCTGGCGGTAATGTGCAGGCGCTTAACGCGCTGGGCACGCTAAGACTGACCGAGGTGGAGTCTGATGCCGCTATTTCGCCTGCTGTCGCCGAGGAGGCTCGTAGTAAAGCGTATGGGTGTTTCAAGCGCGCATCGGATCAAGGTGATGTCAATGGCCTCTACAACCTCGGGGTCTGTCTCATGAACGGATACGGGTGTACGCGGGATGGTAAGAAGGCGTTCGACTGTTTCCGGGTTGCGGCCGAGGCGGGACACGCGGAGGCGATCAATAATTTGGGTGGATTCTTTCGAGACGGAGTATTGGTGCGTAAGGATCTCAGGTTGTCTGTAGCCTGGTTCCATAAGAGTGCGGAAATGCGCAATGAGTACGGGATTCTTAATTATGCGCAGGCACTTTTGTCTGGCGAGGGGGTCAAACAGGATCATGTTGGCGCCGCGAAGTTGCTCCGTTATCTGTCTGAGGATCGGAAACATCCAGAGGGAATGTGTATGTATGGGATGTGTTTGCTACGCGGTGTAGGTGTGGGTAAGGATGAGGTTGCTGCATTCGAATGGTTCCGGAAGAGCGCGGAGGCGGGATTGCCGATGGCGATGAACAATCTGTCCGATTGCTACGAATCGGGATCTGGAGTTGGAGTCGATCATGTTAAGGCGTTGGAGTGGAAGATGCGTGCTCGTGCAGCGTCTGGGGATCGTGCAGCTGCGGAATGGGTTCGAAATTCCTTGAAGATGGAGGCGAAATGAGGGTGTTGCTGTTGGGAGATGTCGTCGGTGGGGCGGGGCGTCAGATGCTGAAGAAGCACTTAAAGAAGGTCCGCGCTGAAAAGGGGATTGATATCGTAGTGGTTAATGCGGAGAACTGTGCCTCCGGGAGTGGCATCACCGCTGCGCTCGCCAAGGAAGTGTTTGGATTCGGGGCGGATGTGATCACGCTCGGCGATCACACCTGGGGACAGAAGGAATTTGCGGGTGAAATCGGCAAGGTTGAGAATCTGGTACGCCCTGCGAATTATGCTTCTGAATGTCCCGGCAAGGGATGGACGCTTGTGAATCTTCCGGTGGGGCAGATCGCAGTCGTCAATGTGCAGGGGCGAGTCTTCATGAATCCGGTCGATTGTCCGTTCAAGACGATGGATCGTGTTCTTGCCGAGATCCCGAAGAATGTGCCGGTATTCGTGGATTTCCACGCCGAGGCCACGAGCGAGAAGAATACGTTAGGGCATTATCTCGATGGACGGGTCACGGCGGTGGTTGGAACGCATACCCACGTTCAGACCTCGGACGCGATGCTGCTGCCGAAGGGGACGGCGTACCTGACCGATCTCGGCATGTGCGGTCCGTACATATCGTCGATAGGAAGGGATCTCGCGCCGGTTACGAAGAAGTTCATCACCGGTATGCCTTCGCGCTTCGAGGTCGCGACCGGTCCCTGCACGATGGAAGGCGCACTCGTCGAATTCAATCTGGCGACGAAGGAGGCGTCGTCAATTGAAACGTTCAGAATCCGTGAATAAGGCCGTCATCGAAGTCGCGGAGTTGGTTAAGGAAGCTGGCGGACGGGCGCTGCTGGTCGGCGGCTGCGTCCGCGACCATCTTCTGGCGGAGCGGAATGGATTCCGCACCCCCAGTTGTAGTGACGGCGAGAATAACCGGGGATGCGGAATCCCTTCCGCTCCTAAGGATTTCGATATCGAGGTCTATGGGCTTTCTCCGGAGACGCTCAAGTCCACACTCGCCAAGAAGTTTGATCTCAATCTCGTCGGCGCTTCGTTCGGCGTCATCAAACTGCACGGACACGACATTGACGTGGCGTTGCCGCGTCGGGAGACGAAGCTCGGAGAGGGACATCGTGCGTTCGAGATCGAATATGATCCGCACTTGCCGATAGAGGAGGCCTCTGCACGTCGCGACTTCACGGTCAATGCGATATACATGGATCCGCTTACCGGTGAGGTCATCGATCCCTGGAACGGCCGCGCCGACCTGGAGCGCGGAATCCTCCGCCATGTTTCGGAACACTTCCGCGAGGATCCGCTGCGCGTTCTCCGGGGTATGCAGTTCGTCGCAAGGTTCGATCTAACTGCCGCGCCGGAGACCGTCGCGGTATGCCGCTCGATGACTCCGGAGGGGCTCGCTCAGGAGCGGCTGATGGGCGAATGGTCCAAGCTGCTCTTGCAGGGGAAACGGATTTCCAAGGGACTGAATTTCCTTCGGGACGTCGGATGGGTGAGGTATTATCCCGAGCTTGAAGCGCTCATCGGTTGCGAACAGGCTCCCGAGTGGCATCCGGAAGGTGACGTTTGGAATCACACGCTTTGTTGTCTCGACGCCTTTGCCGCAGAGCGGCAGGAAAGAGCGAGAAATGAGGAATTAGGCATACTTCATAATTCTCCAGAGGAGGACCTCATCGTCGGTCTCGCCGTCCTCTGTCACGATTTCGGCAAGCCCCTCTGCTCGCGCTATGATCCGGTCAAGAAGCGTATCCGTTCGCTTGGACACGACGAGGCAGGGGTCGAGCCGACGCTGTCATTCCTGCGGCGGCTTACGAACGAGGACCGGCTGTTGAAGGAGGTGCCGCCGCTTGTGAGGATGCATATGCGTCCGTTCGCGATGTGGCGTGACCAGTCGTCCGACGGCGCAATCCGCCGTCTCGCGGCGAAGGTGGTCCGCATTGACCGCCTCTGCCGTGTCGCCGCGGCAGATGACGCCGGACGGCCGCCGGTTCCGCGCGATCCGACCTCGTATCTGTGGCTCGCCGAGCAGGCCCGTCGGCTCGAGATCGAGGCTTCGGCGCCTAAGCCGATCGTGATGGGACGGCATCTGGTCGAGTTCGGAATGAAGCCTGGACCGGACTTCAAGCGCATTCTCGACCGCTGTTTCGAAGCCCAGCTGGACGGCGAGTTCTCGGATCTCGAGTCCGGCCTCGCGTTTCTGCGCCGGCTTGTCCGCTGACGGAGGAGAAGATGAAGGTCCTCGCGCTGCTTCTGGGAACATTAGCGTCGGTCCGCCCGGTCCCGCAGGGTTCGATATTCGAGGTGTGGTGACGTGAGCGAAAGACATGCGTATATCCTCTGGGATTGGAACGGAACTCTGCTCGACGATATCGAAGCCGAGGTCGGTTCCCTTAACGTGATGCTTGCGCGGCGAGGTCGTGATCCGGTGACGACCGAGTTCTTCCGTCAGCGCTTCGCGTTCCCGGCGCGAGACTTCTACCGGTTCGTCGGGATGGATGTCCCGGATGAGGAATGGGATGCGCTTGCGAAGGAGTATCACGACACGTATCATGCGCAGTCATACGGACTCAACCGCGGCGCTTTTGCCGCGCTCGAGATGGTGAGGGAGAAGGGGGCGGGGCAGTCCGTCATCTCGGCTCTTCATCAGTATTATCTCGATCTCGAGACGGACCGGTACGGCGTGCGGCCGTTCATGGACCATATCTACGGCGTTGACAATTTCGACGGAGGGTCAAAGCTCATCCGCGCTCGAGAATTGTTGCGCGAAATGACCTCCGATCCCTATTCCACATTCCCCGTTTCCCTGTCTTCCTATGTCCTCATCGGCGACTCGATTCATGATTTCGAGGTTGCGAAGGAGCTTGGAATCAAGTGTGTCTTGTTTTCCGGCGGAAGTCATTCCCGTGCCCGTCTGGAGCGTTTCGCGCCGGTCGGCGATACGCTCGTTGAATGTGTTCGCATAGCACTCCAGATGTCTGCAATGTGCGGTTAACTTGTACTCGGTCAAGACCGCGCCAGCGAACTTACTGCGCTTACGCTGCTATTGCTAATTAGGCAAATACGTTTATCAGCTCGAGAAGGCGCAGGCAGCCGTTCGCCAAAGTAAACGAAACTAAGAACGAGTAAACGAATTTTCCTGTCCGTCCTCGTCCGGAAAGCCCGTCTTCCCGAGCGAGGCGATTCAAAAGACTCTAATCAACCTATGCTTTTCCCACTTTGGCCAACAAAACAAAATCTAAAGTTGCGTTCACTCTGGCAAAGCACCGGGAAGGCGCTGGCTTCGAGACCTGTATAAAATGAGCTGTGAAATTATGTTATAATAATATCCAACTATGGCAATGTGGAATAGAGAAGCGGAAACGCTGAGTCGAGATGAGTACGCAAAGCTTCAGCTTGAGGGGTTGAAGAAGTCGCTGAATCGTGTTTGGTCGAATGAGTTCTACCGTGCGCGGCTCCAGAAGGGCGGCGTGTCTTCCCCGAATGACGTGCAGTCGTTGGACGATTTGAAGCGGTTGCCTTTCTTTACCAAGGAGGACTTCCGCGAGGCGTATCCGCTGAAGATGAACTGCGTGGACCGCAAGGACCTCAGGGAGTTCCATCAGTCCAGCGGATCGACCGGCACCCCGGTGGTGATGGCCTATACCAAGAACGATCTTCTGCAGTGGGCGGAATGTATGGCCCGTTGCTATTCGATGGCCGGAATGGATACGGGTGACGCGCTGCAGATCATGCCGACGTTCGGGCTCTTTAACGGTGGATTCGGGTGTTATCACGGCGCACGCAAGGCCGGGCTTTTCATTATCCCCGCGTCTTCTGGCAATACCGATCGACAGATCAAGTTGATGCGCGACTTCAAGACCAAGGGGTTCGTCTCCGTGGTCTCGTACGTGCCGCGCATCATTGAGAAGCTAGATGCGACGGACGATCCTGAGCTTCCGTATCTCAAGGTCGGGATCTTCGGCTCAGAGACTTTCTCTGACGAGACCCGCAAACGTATCGAGAGTCGCCTTGGCATTGAGTGCTTTGACATCTACGGCATGACCGAGACCGGTGGCATCGGTACGACAGGGCAGGATTGCAAGGCGCATTGCGGGCTTCATGTTTGGGAGGACCAGTATATTACCGAGATTATCGATCCGGTGACCGGTGAGGTTCTTCCCGACGGCGAATACGGCGAGGTCGTGTTTACTTCTCTCAATCGCGAGGCGATGCCGATTATCCGCTATCGCACTCACGACATAACCCGAATTGTCTCTCGCGAAAAATGCGCGTGCGGACGCACTTCGCTTCGTATCGACCGGATTACCGGCCGTACTGATGACATGCTGATCGTGAAGGGCGTCAATTTCTATCCCCGTCAGGTCGAGGACGCGCTTAAGGAGATTCCCGGCGTTGCTGATGAGTTCCAGATCGTACTTACCGAGCATAACGGCATGACGGATGTCACCATCAATGTCGAGGCTCAGCCCGGAGTCACCGGGTATACTGTCGCCAAACACCTCAAGGAGAAGCTCGGCTTTCTTCCTAAGGGCGACGTGTTTCCGATTGGAGCGTTGCCGCGCAGCGAAGGTAAGGCCAAGCGTGTGATCAGGCAGAGTGTTTGAGGTAGAAGTTAAGATTAAATTTGAAATCTGAAATTCCGAAGGAGAAACGATGAACATTACATTCGAGCAGGCGTGGAACTACGGCGGACCCCTAATGTGGGTGCTTTCGCTCTTTTCGGTCGCGGCACTCGCTGTCGCCATCTATCTTTGGTATTCCCAGCGTAAGGGCGTGTTCCTGCCAGACGCTATGGAGCGGATGGAAAAAGCCAAGGACAAGGCCGCGGAAGGCGGACGCATCGCGGCACGTGCCTATGCGGCGGTGGATTGGCTTGCGGATATCGCGGCTATAGCTCCGCTCGTCGGGCTCCTCGGCACGGTGCTCGGAATGTTCCAGGCGTTCGGCGGAATCGCGTCTGATGTCTCCGCCGGAGCGAAACCGGTAGTGCTTGCGCAGGGCGTTTCGCAGGCGATCGTGACCACGATCTTCGGCTTGGCGGTTGCGATTCCGTCGCTGGTCCTCTACGCTTTCTTCCGCCGGCGGGCTCAGAAGCGTGTTGCGGAGCTAGAAGCGGAGTGCGAGTGATAGTTAAAGAGTGAAGTTGAAGGGTTGAGATATGAAGTTTAATGTCCAGTCATCTTCCAAGGCGCCGCAGCTTGCGCTCACGTCGATGCTTGACGTGATCTTCCTGCTGTTGTGCTTCTTCGTGACCGTGAGCGTCTTCTCGCAGTGGGAGAACGAGATATCCATCACGCTTCCGCAGGCAAAGACCTCTGACGAGCCTGACCGGCTGCCTGGCGAAATCGTCGTCAATCTCTTTGCGGACGGCGCGATCAAGGTAAATGGCAACGCTATGACTCTTGCCGATCTCGGCGAGAGGCTTAAGAAGCTCTCCCGCTTTTATCCCGGTCAGGCGGTGATTATCCGCTCCGACAAGGAGACGAAGTATGCGAATCTCGTAAGGCTCCTCGACACCTGCCGAGACTCGGATATCTGGAACTTCTCGTTCGCGACAGAAGCGGAGAAGTAGTGCGTGGTGCTCGGGGAATAACGGCCAACAGCTAATAATTTCAGTCCATGGTATCGTCAGTCATAGTTCTGTTCGCGGCTCTTGCGGTTGCGCCGAGCGATCGGCTCGCAATGGCTGATAGGCTGTTTAACCGCGGCGAGTACGCCGCCGCCCGGGCCGAGTACTCTGCTCTTGTCGGCGTGAAGGATCTTGCCGCCGATGCTATCGCATTCCGGCGGATATACTGCGATTACCAGCTCGGGAACAAGGCTGCGGTCCGCAAGGATGGTGAAGAGTTCCTGAAGTCGTATCCTGCATCCGAATCCGCTGGTGATGTCCGCTACTTCCGTGCGATGTCGGCGGAAGGTGTCGCCCGTATCAATGAGCTCAGGGCTCTCGACACCGATGCTGTGCCCGCCTCCCGTCGCGCTTCCGTGCTGTGCGAACTCGGCAAGCTCACCAACGATGCTGACGCCTTTGTGCGGGCTCAGAAGGTCGATCCCAAGGGGCCTTTGGCAGGCTACGCCAAATATTACCATGCCGTGATCCTGTCGTCGTCCAAGGATGCGGCGCAACGCAAGACAGCGATCTGCGAACTGCTGGATGTCGCGTTTGGTGCAGACAAGTCGATCGGTGAGAGTGCGCTTTACTCCGCAGCGTGTCTGAGCTTGACCGATCAGCGCTACGGCGAGGCTGTTGCGTTGGCTAAGCAGTATCTGCGCAAGTTCCCTGACAGCAGGCAAAATATCCGTCAGCTTCGTTCGATCGCCGCTGTGAGCGAATACAAATCAGGAAAATATTCGTCGGCGATCGAATTCTGCGGGGACGAGTCCGGCGAGGAATTTGACATGATCCGTGCGTTGGCCTATGATCGGTTCGGCGATGCGGAGAAGAGTCTTGCGGCGGCGAAACTCTATTTGGAACGGTATCCTCAGGGCGCCCATCGCAAAGAGGTGGAGCTGTTACTCGCACGTGCTGATTTCTCAGCCGCCGAAAAGGGTGCCGATTCGAGGAAGTTGGTTGAGTCTGCCCGCCGCGCGGCTGAACTTTCGGATTCGGCCGGTGACAAGTTGCGTTACGCGTGGACTCTGGAGAAGTCCGACGAAGCCGAGAAGGCGGAGGCGGCCTATGAAGCGGTAGCGGCAAAGTACCCGAAGTCGGCGGAGGCGGCGGACGCCATGTATCGCCGTGGACTGTCCCTGGCACGTCGTGATCAGTGGTCCGCCGCCGAGCTTTCCCTTGCCGAGGCGCTGGCGATGCCGGCGTTGCCGGCGGATCGTCGGGGGCTTGCGTCCTACTGGCGTGGCGTCGCGTGTATCCGTCTTGATCATCCGGTGAAGGCCGTAGCCTATCTTAAGGATGCGATCGCGGCAAGATTGCCGCCGGACGAGGAACGCGAGGCGAAGCTGATGCTCGCGGATATTGATTATGCCGCGGGTAGGACGGATGCGGCGATAGCGGCATACGCGGAGCTTGTGCGCTTCGGCGCGGCGGAGCGTATGAGTGCCGCCAAGACCTATGCTGTGGGATTGCTGCTTGCTCCCGATGAGGCTAAGATTTGTGCGGACGCGTTGACGAATAGTGAGTCCGCCGAATGGCGTCAGGCGGGGTATGCGCTACTGGGCGATGTGGAGGAGAAACGCGGTAATTCTGCGGCGGCGGCCGTGGCCTGGGGAAAGTCTCTGGCTGAGGATGCGACGACGCAGTGCAAGGCGTCGGCTTCATTGAAGTTGGGTTTATACGAGGCTGCCAAGGGTGCGTTGGATGCGGCAGAGCGGCATCTCACGCTTGCAATCAAGCTCAGTTCTAAGGATGGTGAAGCCCGTTCGCGCGCCTATCTTGCGCTTGCCAAGTGTGCGCTTGCTAGGAACAATGTCGAGGACGCCCGTAAATACGCCACGGTCGTAGTGACGCTTTTCGAGAAGACCGCGTCAGCGGTTGAGGCTGGAGAGATATTGAGAAAGAACGTGAAATGACGAATGAACGTCGCCAGGATGTTTTTCTGATCGCGCTCGTCGTGTCCGTCGCGCTACATGTGGCGCTGATGTTCTGGATACGTCCGCAAGTGATGACGCGGGTGACTTCTGTGCAACGGACCCCGAAGCGCGGTCCGGTCACGATGCGCGAGGCTCCGAAGATGGAGGCACCGAAGGAGATTGACTTCTTCAAGGACGAGTCGGCCAAGAAAGAGGCCCCTGTGGCGGAAAGTCAGGTGGCTGCGCCGACGGCAGACGAGGCATTGCCGATGCCATCCTCCGATATCACGCTGTCCGCCCCCGACGCTCCGGCCCTGGAGGCGAAGGTTGAGATGGAGAATCTCGTATCTGAGATCAAACCGGCGCCGTTACCTGTCGTCGCCAGTACGGTTAAGGTTTCGGAGACGGTTGATTCCAAGCCGTCGTTCATGTCCTATGCTGCTTCTGATCTCGTGATTTCTGTTCCCGCCCCAGTCGCTCCAGTTCCGATGGTCGAGCTCACGAATACCATGGATCCTCGTCCTTTGCTCCAGACTTCGGGCCCCCGTCAAGAGCATGTCGTGCCGGAAGAGGTGCTGGCGACAGTGGATGAGAAGTTTGTCGAAAGCGAAAAGGAGGCGGTCGTTCAGCGGTTCAACGTTAGTGACGCGCTCGATATCACGAAGGCGGTCAATGTGAAACTCGAGAAGTCCGTCGCGGGCGGTTGGACCTATTTTCGCGTCACCGTCACCCCGAAGCTGAATCTTCCGTCTGTGCCCAAGGATGTCGTCGTGCTGATGGACGCGTCGGGATCGATCGGGTATGATCGGCTTGCGTCCTGTCGCAAGGCGGCCAGGCAGATCTTGCGCACTTGCACGAATACGGGAGACCGTTTCAACCTTGTCGCGTTCCGTGACCGCTTTTCGTACGCGTTCCGTTCGTGGCAGGAGTGCACGGCGGAGAGCTTCGCCAAAGGGGATAAGTGGCTTACGTCGTTGGCGGCGCACGGACGTACCGATGTTTTCGCCACGATCCGTTCCGTGCTGACGTTGCCGCGCGATCCAAAGCGTCCCGTGATTGCGATGGTGGTGACGGATGGTGAAGCGAACTCCGGCGTCAAGGAGACAAAGGAGATTCTTTCGCAGTTCACTTCGCTTAACGACGGACTCATCTCCATCTATATGTACGGTGTCCGTAAGGGGGCCAATCGCGAGCTCATAGACGTCCTCACTCACGGCAACCGTGGAGAATCGTACATATACGACAGCTGGAAGATGTGGAATGCGGGCGATGGCATCGAGGGCCTTTCCGAGCGGTTCAGAGATCCGGTTATAACCGATCTTCGCGTGGTCTTTGCGGCTCCGCTTCGTGCGGTGGCTTATCCGGTGGCGCTTAAGAATCTTTATCGGGGAAATTCCGTGATAATTACTGGGAGATTGCCGGGCTCGGCGAAGTCTGTCGATTTTATGCTTAAGGGGCTCGCCGGTGACAATGTCTACGAAGGTTTCTTCCAGCTTCCGCTGGCGACGGCGACCGCGGATCCGAAACTCGCAGAGGCTTTTGCGCAAGAATCCTCTCTCGCTTTGCAAGTCCGTTAAGGGATTATCATTCGGCCGTTCGCCAAAGTAAACGAAACTAAGAACGTCCGGGAAGACCGTCTTGCCGAACGCGCGAACTCATGAGTTCTTCGCGCTCGGGATTCTCGACAC
>CALYRV010000027.1 GCA_945483525.1 uncultured Verrucomicrobiota bacterium | reverse complement strand
AAATGAAGCTTGATCTTCCAGAGGGGGGATTAAGGCTGGCGTATGGTGGGATTCTCAAGGAAATTGAGATTGCGTACGAGGAGTGCGGAGTCCCGAACGATGGTTATAACACGATTTACATCTGCCACGCATTGACTGGTGACAGTCATGTCGCGGGCATTCGTCCGGGGGAGGAGAAGCCGAGCGGATGGTGGGAGGGGATGGTCGGTCCGGGACGGGCCATCGACACCAACCGTTATCACGTGGTCTGCGCGAACGTGCTCGGCGGTTGCAGCGGCACGACAGGTCCGATGTCCACGAATCCCGACACCGGCAGACCTTACGGTTCCGCCTTCCCGCAGTATAATTTCGACGATGCGGTCGATGTTTTCAGGCTGCTGTTGAAGCAGCTCGGCGTCAAGAAGCTCGCGGCGGTGATCGGCGGCTCCTACGGCGGTGTCCTGGTGGTCAACTGGATGACGCGTTATCCCGAGGATATGGAGAGGGTCGTACTCGTTGCGACGAGTGCCAACCTCAACACCCAGGCGATCGCGTTCTCGGTGATGAGTCGTAATTCCATCACTGACGATCCGGCGTGGAAGGGCGGAGATTACTACGCGGAAGGCGAAGCCGAGGGCAAGTGCGGGGAGGGTCCGCGGGCCGGCCTCGCCAGCGCCCGTCAGCTCGCGCACATCACCTATCTTTCGCGCGAGCTCCTGCAGCAGAAGTTCGAGCGCCGCCGGCAGGCGAACTTCGTCGAAGCTCCGGAGTCGGAGCGTCGCGAACGCGACCGGCTTTTCAAGACGTATTTCCAGATCGAGAGCTATCTCGACTACCAGGCCGGCAAGTTCCTCAAGCGGTTCGACGCCAACAGTTACCTGCACATTACCCGTTCGATGGATCTCTCGGATCCCTGCGACCGGTACGGAACACTTGACGACGCGTTCGCGCGGGTGAAGGCGAAGACGCTGGTCGTCTCCTACGCGAACGACATCCTCTTCCCCGTCTGGCAGTCGAAGGAGATCGTGCAGTCGCTGATGAAGTCGCACAAGTCGGTCTCCTACTGTCACCTCGAGAGCGGCACCGGGCACGACTCGTTCCTTACCGATATCGCGCATCTCTCCAAGGTCGTGGGCGGCTTCCTTTCGCGGCGCGAGGTGAAGGTCACGGAATCGCAGAAGCGCGAGTACCGCTCGGTCGTGAAGATGGTGAAGGACGGCGCTCATGTGATCGATATCGGCTGTGGCGACGGCTCGCTGCTTAACGTGCTGCGTGAGGTCCGTAAGGTCAAGGGCGACGGCGTGGAGCTCGACATCGAGCGCTACGAGGAGGCGATTGCCGACGGACACGACATGCTTTTCGACGATGTGGACGAGTGCGGTATCGAGTGTGCGCCGGACGAGCATTACGACACCGCCGTCGTGTCCGACACCCTCCAGGAGGTGAAGAATCCGCGCGGACTCCTCCACGAGGCGCTCCGAATCGCGGACGAAGCGGTCGTCACCTTCCCCAACTTCGCCGCGTACCGCATTCGGCTGACACTGGCACTTACCGGTCGGCTTCCCGTTTCGAAGCAACTGCCGTTCCAGTGGTACGACACGCCGAACATCCACTGCATCACGCTCAAGGATTTCAAGGCGCTCTGCGACGCGGAGAAGATCGAGATCGTCGAGGTGCAGGCGGAATCGCGGCATCTTATCGGCAAGCTTCTGCTGGCGCTCGGCTTCAAGAATCTCGGAGCTTCAAGGATCATCGCCAGAATTCGGCGCCGTTGATGAAAAATGATATAATAACCATAATGGGTGAAAGAAAGGAAATCGCATGGGCGACAAGATTAAAGTAGGCATTGTCGGTTGCGGATTCGTAGGTGGGGCGCTCAAGACCTGGATTGAGGAGAACAATTCGGAGGAGTGCGAGGTGCTGGTTTCGGATCCGCCTAAGGGATATAACGATGACTTGTCCGGAATCGACATCGCGTTCCTGCAGATTCATGTGCCGACCGAAGACGATGGCTCTCAGGATCTGACGCTGATGACCGAGCTTATCCGCAAGTTGCCGGATGTGCCGGTCTTCGTTCGTACCACGATCCTGCCCGGTACCTCCGAGCGTCTTTCCCGCGAGACCGGGCATCGCGTGTATTTCATGCCGGAGTTCCTGACCGAGCGGACGCATATCGAGGATTTCCGCCGTCAGCCGATGGTCTTCACCGGTGCGGTCGAGCTGCTGACGCGGATTTTCAAGGGCAAGCAGTTCACGACCATGACGCCGTTGGAGGCCGAGGTGACGAAGTATGCGCATAACGTCTTCGGCGCGTACAAGGTGACCTATTTCAACGCCGTCTACGACTACTGCAAGCGCATGGGCGCCGATTGGGCGCGTGTTCATGCGGGCATGCTGCTGTCCGGCTATATCAACGAGACCCACACTCGCGTTCCCGGTCCGGACGGGAAGTTCGGGTATGGCGGCAAGTGCTTCCCGAAGGACGTCAACGCGTTTACGGTTCTTACCCGGGGCACTCCGCTTGGCGAGCTGTTGAAGCCGCTGCATGAGCTCAATGTCCGTTTCCGAGGGGTCGAAGAGCGCATATGAAGATCGTCCAGCTGGTTCCCGCGATGGAGCAGGGCGGCGTCGAACGAGGCGTTGTCGAGATGAATCGCGCGATTATCGGTGCCAGCTGGGAGAACGTGGTCGTGACGTCTGGGGGACGGCTGACCGAGCGGATCACGGCGGATGGCGGAAGGTTTGTCAGGCTGGATGTCAAATCGAAGAATCCGCTGACTTATTTTCAGCGCGCCTATGCGTTGCGGAAGATTCTCGCCATCGAGAAGCCGGATGCGGTTTGCGCGCATTCTCGGGTTCCGGCCTGGCTGTTCGTCTGGGCGAACCGCACGCTCGGAATCCCCTGGATTACCTTCGCGCACGGAGCCAATTCGGTCTCCGGCTACTCGAAGGTCATGACGATGGGTGACCTGACGGTCACGCCGTCCGGATTCATCGCGGATTACCTCAAGTCGAATTACGCTCTCGCCGAGGAACGGATCCGCGTGATTCCGCGTGCAATCGACCGTGAGCGGTTCGATTGCTCTCGTCTGGATCGCGACTTCATCGCCGCGAAGCGGGCGGAGTGGAAGACGGATGGTTCGTTCGTGGTTATGGCAATCGGACGCATCACCCAGCTCAAGGGTTTCGACGTGCTTATCCGCGAGGTCTCCAAACTCCCAAGTCGTTTCAGGCTGGTCATCGTCGGAGAGGCTGAGGAACGCAGGAAGGATGTCGAGGAGGATCTTCGTCGGCTCGTCGTGGAGCTGAAAATGACGGATCGCGTGGTTTTCGCCGGAAATCAGCAGAAGGTCGCGGAATGTCTTTCGATCGCCGATGTCGTCGTGTCTTCCAATACGCGAAAGCCCGAGGCGTTCGGTCGTTCAATGGCTGAGGCGCTGGCGATGGGGCGCCCCGTGGTCGCCAAGGCCTTCGGCGGGGCGCTAGATGTCGTTCGTGACGGCATCGACGGCGTGCTTACAAACGACGCCGAGTTCGCCGAGGCAATTGAAAAGGTGTCGAAGATGACGTTTGCCGGACTTAGGGAGTCCGCCCTGGAGCGCTTCTCCTTCGAGAAGATGATCGAGCGTTCGTTAGGCGTGTATCGGGAGGTCGTCGGAATCGGTAAGAGGCCTGCGGCGCGATGAAGATCAAGCTGCTGAAGAAGACGGAGTGGGCGGGACACGAATTCGAATTCGCGCCGGGTTACACGTTCACGCTTGACCACGCCTGCCGGGACTACGACTGGCTGGTGGTGTATGACGAGATGCCGTGCGAGGAGAAGCTCTGTTGTCCCTGGCAGCACACGATCCTGGCGACGCAGGAGCCGGTCAGCGTCAAATCGTATTCGCAGGCCTATGTCCGTCAGTTCGCGCATTACCTCACCAACCGTCCCTTCGAGGCCGAGCGACATCCCGGCTGGTTCTTCGGACAGGGGTATTACCTCTGGTACAACGGACACTCCCTGGAGGAGCTGAAGAACCTGGACTTCTCGAAGAAGGACAAGTTGCTTTCGGCGGTCTGTTCCTCCAAGCAGATGCGGCACACGAAGCATCATGCGCGGCTTCAGCTGATGAGGCGCCTCTCCGAGCGGCTGGAGGGCTTTGACTGGTACGGACGCGGGATGAAGCCGATCGGGAAGAAGTACGAGGCGCTGGACTCCTACCGGTATCACGTCGCCATTGAGAACCACATCGGGGCGGGACACTGGAGTGAGAAGGTCGCGGACGCGCTGCTGAGCGAGTGTCTGCCGTTCTATGCGGGCGACCCGGAGCTGGGCAAGGCGCTGCCGCCGGATTCGTTCATCCCGATTCCGATCGACGATCCGGAGAAGGCGGTGGAGATCATCGAGAAGTCCGTCGCCGACGGCGAATACGAGAAGCGCCGCGCGTCCGTCCTGGAGGCGAAGCGGCTGCTGTTCGAGAAGTACAACCTGCATGCGCAGATCATCAGATTGATCGAGACGGCGGAGGAAACCGACGGCAGGCCGCGGACGCGGCTCTTCCCGCGCAAGGCGCTGCGTTGGCGTTCGCCGTCCGCGGCATTGGAGGACGGTTGGCATCATTTCCTTCAGTATCTGAAGATGGTATAATCCGAGCGGAGAGACGGAATATGGAGAATTTGAAAGAGGGTGCGGACGTGATCGTGGCGGGAGCCGGCATCTGGGGATGCACGGTGGCGCGGGTGTGTGCGGAGAAGGGACAGAAGGTCCTGGTGCTGGAGAAGCGTCCGGTGGTCGGCGGCAACGTCCGCTGCCGCATCGACGAAGAGACCGGAATCGAAGTCCATATCTACGGCAGCCACATCTTCCATACGCATAACCGCCGCGTCTGGGACTTCATCCGCCGCTTCACCGAGTTCAACGGTTATCAGCATAAGGTCCTCGCCTGTTACAAGGGCAGGGTCTATCATCTCCCGCTGGGTCTCACGCTGATCAACAAGTTCTTCGGCGTGGAGCTGAAGCCGTCCGAACTCGACTCGTTCCTCACGGACGAGCGCCGGCAGGCGATCTTCGACGCTTTTTTCCGCGGTTACACCTCGAAGCAGTGGGGTCGGCCGCCGGAGGAGATCGACCCCGGCATTATCAAGCGCGTGCCGGTGCGGAACAACTACGACACCAATTATTTCAACGACTACTGGCAGGGTATCCCGTCCGACGGCTATAACCGTCTTTTCGAGCGGCTGCTTGACCATCCAAACATCACGGTCCGTTGCAATGAGGAGGTCCGGCTGTCGGACTTCGACTTCGGCTCGGGATGTCGCGTTTATTATTCCGGACCTATCGACGCGCTTTTCGGCTATAAGTACGGTCCGTTACCCTGGCGCAGTCTGCGTTTCGAGACGGAGACGCTCGACCTCGCCGATTATCAGGGGACGTCGGTGGTTAATTACGCCGAGGTCGAGGTGCCATATACGCGTATTCACGAATTCCGTCATTATCATCCCGAGCAGACGCCCAAGGTCGCGAAGACGGTGATCACGCGCGAGTTCCCGCAGGCGTGGAAGTCCGGCGACGAGCCCTATTACCCGATTAACAGTCCGGAGTCCGCGGCATTGCTGGAGCAGTATCGCCAGGTGGCCGGGCGTTATCCGAATCTGATCATCGGGGGACGGCTCGGAGAGTATCGTTACTACGACATGGATCAGTCCGTCGCGAAAGCGCTGGAGATCGCAGAAGGAGGGACGAAATGAAGCGTGTCCTGTGGTGGGGTCGGTTTGATCCCGGTTATTCGCGCAACCGCGTGTACATCTCGCTGTTCAAGGAACTCGGCTGGGAGGTCGACTTCTTCTTCGTGAAGGTTTGGCCGCGGTTCGGGGACGTGGAGGCGTTCTTCCGCGGACTCGACAGTCGTCCGAAACCGGACCTCGTCTGGGTACCGGTGGCGCGTCAGCGTGACATTGCCGCGGCCTGCCGCTGGGCGCATAAGCGCGGGATCAAGGTGCTGTTCGATCCGATGATTTCGGCTTGGGACAAGAAGGTGCTCGAGCAGAAGAAGTGGAAGGCGGAGGAGTCGCGCGCGAAGCGGCTGCTGAAACTCGAGAAGCGGCTGATGGCGATGCCGGACCTCGTTACCTGGGACACCAGCTGCCACGTCGATTTCGCCGCGGAGTATCTTGATGTTCCGCGCGAGAAGATGCGGGTGCTGCTGACGGGTACGGACGAGTCGGTCTTCAACCCGCAACCAGAGACATTGCCGCCGTCCGACGGACTCTTCCACGTCCTTTATCACGGCGCTTATTTGCCGCTGCACGGAACCGAATTCATCGTTGAGGCGGCGCGGATGACGCAGGATCTGCCGATTCAGTGGGATTTCCTCGGCTGGGGGGCGTACAAAGCGGCGACGGAGGCGAAGGCGTCCGGCATCAAGAATGTGCGTTTTCTCGATAAGGTCCCTTATGTCCAGGTGCCGGCGGTCATTGCCGCGCATGATGTCGTGCTCGGTGTTTTCGGCACCACCGCCAAGGCCGCCCGCGTAATTGGCAATAAAGTTTACGAGTGCATGGCCTGTGCGCGGCCTACGATCAACGAGTTCTGCACCGGTTATCCGCCGAGCGCGAAGGACTGCAAGTCGATCAAGTTCATCCCCGCCGGTGATGCCGCGGCGTTGGTCAAGGCGGTTGAGGAGTATCGCGCCGACTGGACGAATCGTGACGCGTATTTCACCGCCGCGCGCGAGTGGTTCGAGCGTGAGCTTGCCATGAGCGTGATCCGCCGTCAGTTGGCGGACATCCTGGAGGTACTGGGCGTATGATGCCTGACCGTCAGCTGCGGCTTCTGGTCGTGGACAACTTTCAGATCCGGCGTTACGGCGCGGGACGGGAAGGGCAGGGCTATCGTTTCGTTTGCGGCGCGATCCGCAACAACTGGCGGGTGATGACTTTCTCCGAGCGCGATATTACGCGGTTTCTCGCGCCGCTCGGTTTTCTGCGTAATATCGGCGCGGCGATGATGAATCGTCGGTTGGTGAAGACCTGCCGTAACTTCCGTCCCGATCTCGTGCTGATCGGACATTGTGACTATGTCACGAACGCGACGCTGGCGAAGATCCGTGCGGAGCTGCCGGAGACGAAGCTCGTGCATATCAACGTCGATCCGATCTGGCAGCCGCACACGGTGGGACAGATCGTTGAACGCATGGATTCCTGCGACGCGATCTTCGTGACGACGGCAGGTGAGAAGCTGAAGGAGTGGACGACAGGGAAGAACATCGTCGGATTCCTGCCGAACATGTGCGATCCGGTGATGGAGAACGAGGATGTTTCGAGGAAGTCGGATTGCGCGTATGATGTGTTCTTTGCGGGACATGACGGACCGAATGACGAGCGTATTGCGCTGATTCGCGAGCTACTACCCCAGATCGAATCGAAGGTGCGTCTGGGGGTTTTCGGCACCTGCGGACGCCCCGCGATTTCCGGGGCGAACTACGAGCAGGCGTTGCTCTCAAGCCGGATGGCACTTTCGCTCAACCGCGTCGAGGGTTGGAAGTGGTATTCGTCCGACCGACTTGCGCATCTGATGGGCCGTGGAATCCTGACGTTCATCTCCGCGAAGAGCGGTTATGACGCGTTTTTCCGTTCTGATGAGGAGGCGGTGTTCTTCACTGATGCCGCTGACCTTGCGGAGAAGGTCGTCCGCTACGCGTCCAATCCCGAAGCGGCCCGGCGTATCGCGTCCGCCGGTCGCGCGCGTTATCATGCGCTTTTCAACGCCGCGAGAGTGTTGCGGTACATTGCCGAGACGACATTCGGCGGACCGAGTTCGGAATCCTATGAATGGGGCGGGGAGGTGTATAGGTGAAGCACGAGACGGTATTTCTCCGCAAGCGTATCAAGCACGTGATCGTCAAGCCGTTCGCCTGGGTAGGCATCGGTATTGCATGGCTGGTGTTCGCTCATGTGCCGCATCGGGTGCTTTTCCTTATCTGCGATCTGATTAGCGCCGCTTATTATTGGCTGGATACGCGCGGACGCAAGCTTTCGCTTTTGAATCTGCGGATTATCCGCGGTAAGGGGCCTGAGCTTCGGCCCGGACACTGGCAGCCCGATTTCAATGTCCGTAACCTGAAGTATGATCCGACGCGTCGTGAGGAGATCGTGATCCGCCGCAGTTATCGGAACATGTCTCGGACGATCGCGCATATCTTCTGGACTTCGGTTAACGCTCTTGAGCGGGCAAAGTCCGTCGCCGTCCTGACCGAGCCCTGTCGCCAGTTCCTCGCGACGCACAAGCCGTCCATCACGGTGTCCGCGCATCTCGGATGCTGGGAGGTTCTTTCGCAGCTGGTGGTCATGGAAGGGCATCCGATTATTTCCGTCGCCAAGAACATCGGCACGGACGCGATGACGAAGCTGTTGATGCGGTCGCGGCAGGCGATCGGACAGGAGATTGTGCCAGTCGACGGCGCGTTCCGTCATCTGATGAAGGCGTTGGCGGACGGGAAGGACGTCGGTCTGCTCGTGGATCAGTTCGTCAATCGCAAGGACGGCGGGATCTGGGTGTGGTTCCTTGGACGCCCCATCTGCGTTTCTGTGGCGCCAGCGTTTCTTTCCGCGAAGTCGCACGCGCCGATCATCGTGGCCTGGTCGCGTCCGTTGAAGGATGGTTCGTATCGTTGCGAGGAGCTTGCCACTTTCTCTGGTGACGGCAAGGTTGATATCCGCGGACGCACGAAGGAGATTCTTGGGGTGCTTGAGCGGGTCATTCGCCGTCATCCCTCTTGCTGGGTCCTCAATTATCGTTACTTCAACGAAGGCCCTGAACAATCCGAATTCGATGCCTTGATATCCGAGCAGAATCAGTGAGCAACGCTTCCCACTGATCGAATATCCGCAAATTGATAATTTTGATAATTTCGGTCTGACCAATTTTATCAATTTATGATAAAATTTCAACATGTCAGCTTCCAATAATCGCATCACTGAATCGAATAGCTATCATCACCTGATGAGCCGCATAGCCCATCAGGTCTTCTTCCTCACTGAAGACGTGCGCAATGATCTTATGGAGATGATTCTCCGATCAGCGGAATTTCACGGCATCAAGCTCATCTCTTGGTGTATCATGACGAATCATTTTCACCTTCTCGCCTATTTGCCAGACCCTGAACTCTTAGGCGAGGACGAGATCGTTCGTAGATATGGTGTGCTCTATGGAACCTCTCGTCGCGATGCTCTTATGGCACGACTCGCCATGCTTCGTGCGTCACATCCACAAGACGATGCCCTCGCGCAAGCCGAACTCAAGCGTCTAACCGATCGCATGTATAAAATCGGTGAGTTTATGAAGGTCATTAAGCAATGGCTGACGCAGGAATATAATCGTCGCTATTCGCATTCCGGGACGATGTGGGATTCAGTCTACAAGGATATACCGGTGAAGGGCGAGTCGACTGCCTTGGCAAAGCGAGCTGGATACATACATTTGAATCCTGTTCGCGCTGCAATAACCTCTGAGTTTGACGGCTATCTCTGGAGTAGTCTTACAGCACTGAAACGGGGAGATGGAATAGCGTTAAGCGGTCTACGTGTAATTTATGGTGATGACGCCACGAAAGATGAGATATTGGGAGCGCACAAGCACCTGATGGCCGAGTTGCTTGAGAAATACAAGCTTGAACGTGCCAAGGAAATAGCGCAAAAGCGACGAGCTGGATTTCACGTTGAGGCTGATCCACTGACCACGGAGGCTATGATCGCACAAGCTACTGCGCAGATAGAGGCGTGCATGATCGCAGGCGTGGAAGATAGTGTCGTCACGAGTGCGAAAAGGGGGCGCCCGGTCAATGCGAATATCGAATCGCACATCAAGCGGCTGCTTGATTCGGGTGCGGATCTATCAGCCCGGGCGCTAGCCGAAGCTGTTGGCTGTTCCGTTCCAACGGTCTATCGATATCTGCGAAAAATGCGAAAGCCGTGATGTGGGAAATGGCATCTTGGGATTATCATAATTCGATAAAATCGGTCTGACCGATTTTCTCGAATTATGATAATCCTATTTATTGTCC
This sequence comes from uncultured Verrucomicrobiota bacterium, assembly GCA_945483525.1. The sequence continues at coordinate 7,870 of CALYRV010000027.1, read as the reverse complement.
TTTCTGGCTTCACCTGATAGAGGGCAAAATGTTAGCAAATGATCAATGGATATTTGATATAATGTTGCAATAAGGATTGGCAATGATACTGAAGCATCGAGATCGAGAGTTGCTGCGCTTCGAATGGACCGGAGCGCGCGGGGTCCGTGTGCTCTCGGCAAACGAGTCCGAGCGCAAGTTTCTGCCAATTGATATGTTCGGCTCGGTTTCGGACGCTTCGCTGTGGAAGTGGATTTCAACGCGCACTGTTCCGCGCGGGCGGAAATACATGTTGTCTGCCTTGCGTCAGCTTGGCATTCCATCGGATGATGTTCGCGCAATTGTTAACTTCAGCCGCGGGCTTTCGCTCAATGATGTCTATTGGATTGTTGAGGATGGTTTCACGGGGTGCTGGAAGGATTATAATTTGTATGAGAATGATTTTTCAGAGGATATCGCGGCCTTGGCTCTGACTGGGCTTGGAATCGTGCCAGAAGATAAGCAGACCTCTTCACCAGAGTTTTCAACAAATGGAATGCTGCGTAAGTGTTGGCGCAGAGTGGACGGCGAGGTTCTGTTGTATAAAGGCGGAACCGAGGGTGCAATCAACGCTGGCTATGAGATGTATTCTGAATATTACGCCGCGCAGATTGCCGAACGAATGGAACTTGACCACGTCAATTACGGACTTTCTCGTTATAAGAAGGTCTTGTGTTCGACATGTCCGCTTTTTACCAGTGATAAATATGGGTACCTTCCCGCGGGACGCGTCGTCACCAAGGAAGCCGCACTTGCCGATCCACGATTTGCCCCGGTGTTCTTTTTTGACGCGTTGATCTTCAACACCGATCGGCATATGGGCAATTTTGGATTCCTTATTGATAATGACAAGAATGAAATAGTCGGTGCCGCGCCAATTTTTGATAATGGGTATGGACTCTTCTCGCTTGCAACGTACCGCCCAGATATGCCGCAGTATCATGAATTCGATGATTTGCGCAAGTATCTTAACCGAGTAGGGCCTGCGCTTTACGATCAGTGGCTGGGGTATCCTGTGAAACCAACATCCGATCTGCTTGCTAAATTGACTCTGATGAGAGGATTTAAATTTAAGCGGCATAAGCATTATAATCTTGTAGATGAACGCCTGGATGTGATTGAATCGTTTATTCAAGAGCGGGTTGAAAATATTCTCAATTATGGAGAAAAAGCCGACGCCTTGCTTTCCATGGGCAATAGAAATGTCGGTAGAATCCCCCCAAAAAACGATTTTGAGAACAACAAAAACAGTAATATTTCACCGATAAATAACGCATTATCTCAAAAATCTGTCGGAATAAAATCCGCATTTTCAGACTCCATTGAATATCAGATTTTGCAGAATATGATTGCCGACAAATACATTACTGCGTCGGAGATTGCGGACATTCTATCGGTAGATGCGCGCACAATCGAACGCAAAATTCGGACCTTGCGTGAAAACGGCCGTGTTTCGCGCGTGGGTTCGCGCAAGGCCGGATATTGGAAAGTGTCCTGAGTTTTGATATAATTATTGATGTAATAATAGTCAATTGATAATGTCAAGATCTGAGATACTGTCGTTGCCCAAGCGGCCGGAACTGGAGTGTGCGCTTCCTGGATATCTCCAACATGATCTTGATGCCTTCAAGCAGGGGTTGGAAGAAAGGTCGGGCTTTCTGGATTGCCTGTGGTGCGAGCTTTACGGATCGATTAACGGCGCGGAAATCGACGATCAGGCGCTGATTGCGGACACGCCGTATCTTACAGCGCTTCAGCGGGAATTCCTGAAGACCTACCTCAATGCGCGCCGTCGCGAGTTGTTCGTTCGCGGCGCTTCGAAGACGGGCGGGTGTCCTGAATGTTTGATATAATATTGGGCGTTATGGTGGTATCGTTTGAAGAATTTCGAAGTCTAGGATGAAGAAACTCGATAAAGAATTTGAGCAAATCTGCGCCTATATCCGCAATCGACGGAATGAGGTGATCGGATTCTTGAATTATGCAACCGTATCAACATATTGGGCTGTCGGTGCGTATGTTGCCGATCGAGTTGCATCGAAAGCGTGGAATGCTGGATCTGTCCTTCAATTCTGTGATTACGTCAAGACGCGTTATCCAAAACTGCGAGGATTCGGGCAACGACAAATCTACAATATGGTTGAGTTTTATAAGATTTACTCAACGCCGGAATTCGCCAAGATTGTCGATCGACTGAAGTTGCAGGAGTTCATTCTACCCAAGGCGCCTTCGAATTTGCAGTTGGCAACTGCAAAGGACGATTCAAAGAGGATTGATGGTTTGCAGTTGGTAACTGCAAATGAATCTAAAGGGTGTTTGAATATTCCGGAGATGCCGGAGTTTCTTGCCTTGATTACATTTACGAATCACATTGAAATTATTGCGCGTTGCCGCAGTCTTGAAGAAAAAGTTTTCTACATTCTTTATTCGATGCGCGAGCGCATGACTCAGATGCAACTGCGTCGTGCAATTGTCTCTCAAGCATACGAATCGGTCATGAGCAAAGAGAAGCGTGTCACGAAGACGCTTCGAGAGAAGTATCCCGATGCTGAGTTCATGATGAAGGATAAAGTGTTTCTTGAGTTTCTGGGGCTCCCGGAAAAGCACACCGAGCCGAAACTTAGGCGCGAAATCCTCAATCATATGAAGCAGTTTATCCTTGAACTTGGTAAAGATTACCTCTATATGGGTGATGAGTACCATGTCAAGGTTGGCGCCAAAGATAAGCGGATTGATCTGCTTTTCTATCATCGAGGGCTTAACTGCCTTGTTGATGTTGAGCTTAAGGCAGTAGAGTTCAAACCGGAATTTATCAGCAAGATGAATGTCTATCTTGCTGCACTTGATCGGGATGTCAAACGCCCCCATGAGAATCCATCCGTCGGGCTCTTGCTTTGCCCGTCAGCCGATGGCACAGAAGTTAAATATACGCTTGACAGCAACCTAAGCCCCATTATGGTAGCTGAATACAAGCGTCTCTTGATTCCCGCGGAGGTCATCAAAAAGTCCCTTGATGAATACTGTGAATTTATGAAGAAGGAATCAAGCTCCCAGAAAGGTCCTCGGTCCTTCTCCGGTCAGAAAGGTGGACTCTAATGACCGATACGGCGGTGAAGATTCCGACTCCGGACGAACTGGAGGCGATGCTCGCGCGCGGGATGCACTGCTCGCATCAACATATTTGGCCTATGGGTATTTGGTATCTCATGAGAGGAAGGAATGCGAGGTTGACGGAATGAAACTTAAACGCAACGATTTCGACATCATTCTTTCGCTTGGCGGCAATTGCAGCGCCGTCGGGCAGCTTAGGTGTTGGATTTAGGACTTTTGGAGAAAAGACATGAACGAGGAGCCGCTCCTATCTCTCCTGATTTTGACTTATCGTCAGGTCCGCTTTGTTCGAGAAGCGGTTATGTCGGCATTGTCGCAGGACTATGTGAACCTGGAGATTGTCATATCAGACGATGCGTCGAATGATGGCACCATTGAGATTGTGAGAGATTGTGTGCGCGATTACCGCGGCCCTCATCGGGTTGTCATCAATGAGAACAAGTGCAACCTCGGCATCGGTGCGCATATGCGCAAAGCCTGTGCGTTATGTCACGGTGACTGGATTATCACACAAGGAGGTGATGACATTTCTCTTCCAAATCGATTGCGCGTTACAGCTGATTACATCCAACGATATCCATCTGCGTCGGCAATTGGTGTAAGTGCTGTTGCGATTGATGAGGAAGGACATGAGATCGAGGATTCCCATGCCGTTGACGAACCGAAAATTTACCCTCGATATCAAGGGGGGCAGCTCACAACGTCGCAGAATCCGGGCGATGACGTTTCATTCGTTATGCTGATTGGAGCGATGGCTGCTTACCGGCGCGATGTAACTGCGCTTTCGGAAATATCCGAGTCGTCCATTGCCGAAGACGTGGTGTTTTCATGGAGAGCGAGTTTGTTGGGGGATATTATTTGCGTTCCCGAGCGATGTGTTCAGCAACGGATCAATAAGTCGAGCATAACCCGGTCGGGACGGAAATCGCGTAAGAGAAGAGATCGTCAGGCATCCCGTCGCAGGGTTGAGAGAATAATCTACAATTCGTTCGATGCGCTCATCAATGAAGCACGGCGATATCCATTTGAGGTTCCTCCACAATGGCTTGCCTATGTGCGATGCGCTCGGTCCAGGAGTCTGCTCCTATGCCTGCCTTTTGATTATACGGAGAGCACCCTTGACCGATACGCAAGTGCACTAGATAGCGCAGATCTCAACGTCTGGATTCTAGTTAAAAAATCCAGTCGATACGGGAACACGCTTAAGTTACTTTGGTTACTTCTGCGCCTGAGCGTACGCAAGATTTTCTTTACGCGGAGGGGGCAGGCATGAGCACGCGATTCTCTTTTCTCTGCCCAGCATACAACCATGAACGCTTCATCGAGCGCTTTCTTGATTGCGTGTTAAGACAAACTGATCCGGATTGGGAGTTGGTTCTTGTTGATGATAGTTCGTCGGACAGGACGGCCGAAATTGCTGCGCAGTATGGGGATCCTCGTATCAAACTAATCCGACATGACGTCAACAGGGGTGTTGCTGCTGGGCTGAATGATGCGTTTACATGCTCATGCGGCGAACTTGTTTGCTTCGTCGCCTCGGATGACGAGCCGGAACCGACGCTTGTTGCCGAGATGAAGTCCCTTTTTGCCGAGGATCCTCAACTTGCCGCTGCCTATACGAACCTTACGGAGATTGACGAGGAAGGTCGCCCGCTCGAGAGACGCTTCGAATTGCCGCGACATGTTCCGCACGAACATCTCTTCGCAGAGATGTTTATACACCGGAACTGTCTACCGTCGCCAGGGCTGACGATGCGCAGAGAGATGTTCGCGGCGATGTGGCCTTTGGACGAGGGATTCCTCCAGCACTCCGATTCGGCCATGAATCTCACGATAACCTCGGCTCACAGATTTTCCTTCGCACGAACGCCGCTGATGCGCTACAGGGTGAATCGCAGAGGAAAGAGCGCGGGGGCTTCGAATCGTTCACAAGTCACGAAGACGCGCGAATCGGCGGAGGTCTCTTTGCTTCTGGATTATGCAGATCGCTTGATCGGTAATGATGTCTCGACTTTTTTGCGACTATTCGGCCATCTCGAGCTTGTGAAGTCAGCATCAGTTACCCCTGAGACGGTGTCCTTTTGGCTTGCACGAATTGCATTGACATCAGACCAGTACGACAAGCGGCTGTGGGGCCTGAGGCGAATCATTCGGCTGATGAACGAGCGGTCACAGGCCGATCTTCTTAGGAGGAACGCTGGCTTCACCTTTAAGGATATGCTTTCTTTGGCACAGGACGTTCATTCGCAGAATCGGTTCTACCACAAGTTTTGCAAGTATCGCACCTGGACCTTCCGCCTTGGATTTCTCCTCGCGCTTATAACCGTCTTATTTATCACATTGTTACTTTGGTAGGCACGCTAAGTTAGGAACATAATCATGATCAAGTTTCTCGATCTTCAGAAAATCAACGAACGCTTCCGCGGCGAAATCGACGCGCGTATCAAGGGCATCCTCGACCGCGGCTGGTACCTCCAAGGTGAAGAGAACGCGCGGTTTGATCAGAACTTCGCGGCTTACTGTGGCACGAAAGGTGCGGTCGGCGTTGCCAACGGACTCGATGCCTTGAACCTCATCATCAAGGCCTACGGTTTTGGTCCAGGCGATGAGATCATCGTTCCTGCCAATACGTTCATCGCGACGATTCTGGCCATCAGTGAAAACGGTTGCACACCGGTTCTCGTCGAGCCGGATCCTGAAACTTTCTGCATCGATCCCGAAAAGATCGAGGCGGCGATTACCCCGCGTACAAAAGCGGTGATGGTCGTTCACCTTTATGGGCGGGCCGTGCCGATGGCAAAGATTTGGGCACTTCGCGAGAAGTACGGTTTTAAGATCATCGAAGATGCTGCACAAGCGCACGGAGCAACTTATCAGGGTCGTCGCACGGGTAATCTCGGTGATGCCGCAGCATTTTCGTTCTATCCCGGAAAGAATCTCGGCGCAATGGGTGATGCAGGCGGTGTAACCTCGAACGATGAGGTATTGCTCACGAAAGTTCGGGCGCTCGGCAACTATGGTAGCGATCGTAAGTATCACCATATCTACAAGGGCGTCAACTCGCGTCTCGACGAAATGCAGGCAGCGATCCTGGATGTGAAGCTCGTGCATCTTGATGCCGACAACACCCGACGTGCCGAAATCGCCGTGCGTTATTGCCGAGGAATCACCAATCCCCGCATCAAGCTCCCGTGCGATCCAAATTCTACACCTTCCATCTATACCTCTCTCTCTCATGTTTGGCATCTCTTCGTCATTCGGTGTGCGAATCGCGAGTCGCTGGCGAAACACCTGGAGATGAATGGCGTACAGACGAATATTCATTATCCGACCGCTCCGCATCACCAAGGCGCCTATGCCGAATGGGCGGCGTGTTCGTATCCGATTACCGAGGCGATGCACCGCGAAGTGCTTTCGCTGCCGATTTCACCGGTCCTGACGGACGATGAGGTCGCGCAGGTCATTGCCGCCGTCAATTCGTGGGAGGGCTAACGATGGCTCTGGTCAAAGAGATTGAATTCGCGTTCAAAGGTGACGAGCGAGGGAAGCTGATTCCGCTCGAAGCTTCGTCCGATCAAGTCCCCTTCGAAGTGAAGCGGATGTATTACATCTTCGATACGACGCCCGGTACGGTGCGGGGCAAGCATGCTCATAAGGTTTTGAAACAGGTTCTCATCTGTGTTTCCGGAGCCTGTACCATCGATTGCGAATTGCCCGATGGAACAAAAAGTTCGCACCGCCTTGACTGGCCGACGAAAGGACTGCTGGTTGAAGGCCTTGTCTGGCGAGAGATGCGGGATTTCTCGAAGGATGCCGTCCTGATGGTACTCGCGAGCGAACATTACGACGAAGCAGACTACATACGCGATTATACGACATTTCTACAATTTTCTACGCAGATTAATGCAGATGGAGATGCTAAATGCGAATCTTTTTATCATTAATGAATGCAATTCGACGAGACGGGGGAATCGCACCCTTACCCTGCTTCTACGAAACTTTTATTCACCAACTAGCGTCAGCTGGGAATGAGCTTCTTGTCTTCTATTCATGGGGATTACCGTATGGAGAAAGACCAGCAACAACGAAAAGAATAAAAGACGCACTTAAGCACTTTGATCCTGAGTTGGTCATAGCGTTCAATAACTTTGGTCCGAATTATGCCGAGTTTGTTGATTGTCCGATTTTTATATATGAAGTTGATTCTCCGTTATATTATGACAATCTAAGCCATATAAAAAGACACCCAGATAGATATTGGTATTATGTTGTACAGGAAGAGTCTTTGAAGGTCTTGAAAGAACAATACGGCGTGCCAAACGAGCGCATTATATTGACACCATTCTTTACTGAAGTACAGGCGGAAAATCTTCCCAAACGAACGAACATATCATTTATTGGATCAAGGTTTTTCGGATCTGAAGCACCATGGCAATTGTTCATGCGGAGGAATCCGGTCAATGAATTAATTCGTGACTATAAGGATCTTGTCGTAGAGTTGCAAGAAAATCCGTTTCTATCAACCGAAGAAATACAGGCGCGATATCCGAAGCTTAATGTTAATCACACTTTGCTGGATGGATTGGTGATGGCATTGTCTGGCGAGAAACGTGTAGGGGTGCTTTCTGCTGTTGCCGATTTAGGGTTAGAGGTATATGGACCGCAGGCATGGTTTGAGACCTCGGAATCGGTTATGTTGTCGCTCGCCTACAACCCGAAGCAAATCTACTCTTTAAAGGAT
>CALYRV010000026.1 GCA_945483525.1 uncultured Verrucomicrobiota bacterium | reverse complement strand
CCATCCCCGCATGAATTATCTATCACATGTTTCTCAACAATATCTGGCCCTGAAACATAACCAGCAATATCCAAAATGTCAGCGACCAAATATTCGGGCGTAAAAATTTGCCCGAGCAGTTTCTCTTTGCTCATGATTGACTCCTGTTTAGGATCTCCGACTCTTAGTTCGGCAACGCAACTATGCGAAACAAATATTGCGCATACAATGATAATTATTAATGCGCATTTCTCCAGTGCCACTACAGGCCTTGTCTTTATTGCAAGACCATCAAACTTAGACGCACCAAATGTATTAGGCACAAAACTTCCTGGCGCAAAATCGTCGCGGAGACCGTCTCGCATGCATAAAAAAGAGCGCATTATCTCGTTCATGCACTCTTCCGAAGCCCTACCACAGGCCAACTTTGAATACACGAAGAGACAATGCGCCCAGAGGGGCGCATCATCACTCACATGCCGTTCAAAGTTTGAAATAGTGGTAGTATTTCGGAAGAACGACTTGTTAGCGTTGATACTAAATCATCATTATACGGTCTTGGTTTGGGCGCGGCGGATGCCTCCTTCGCTGAAAGCTACGGAGGACAAGTTGCACCACGCTAGCGCCTGCTTCGCAGCTCACGCTTCGCGTTCGGTGGATACGCGGTTGAACCTTGACCTATAGCGCCCGGACGAGTCAACTTATCCCCTCGCCCGAACACGGATATTATATCACAAATCCATTGGTTGGGCGAGGGCGCCCCACCTCAAAAAATTGAAATTTATGAGGGACATAATATCAAATCATCCGTATGTTCGTGTTTCTTTTGTCGCCTTGCGGAGATTCGCAAGAAGACCGGGTATCGCCTCCGCTCCTGATCTGATTACGCCAAACGTCAGTCGGCCCGCGTCCTTAAGAGAGGCCCCGACTGCGTAGATTTCCTTCTGATCTACGATTATGAACCGATCATGGCAGATACCGCAAATTGACTTCTTGAGCTTGCCGTACTGTCGTCCGAAAGCTTCTAAGTCGGATTCGGCAAGATCTCCATTGGAATGAGCGATCAGTTCTATCTTCACTCCCCGCGTCCGTTTTGCCAGAATGTCAAGCGTTGCTGTTCCAAGATACGCATCCACCACTATCAGTTCTTTTTTTGCTCGCCGAATGAACTTGATCAAGAGCGACTTCGCATCCCAGAATTGACCTTGATAAAATATCTGATGATCGGGTAAGGATCCCTCGCTCATCTTCTCGAAAATGGCGTCAAATCGCGCTTCATTGCGAGACTGATCTGTTATCTGACGACGCTCATTGGCATCAAGACGAGCCGTTATTGACACCAATGCCGGAGCGATCGCACTCATTGCCTTGCGCATGGCAACAAAGGCATTGATGATTCGAATGCTCGTCTCTATCGCAATGTCACTTCTCAACACCGCAGACAGCATCGCAACGCCCTGTTCGGTAAAGACCATGGATCTCTGAGGCCAGTAACGTGCCTTCGCCAACAAATCACAATTTGTGATCAGTGGAAGAATTTCATCCTTATATTCTTTTTCGCCCAAGCAAGATTATTATATCACAAATCCATTGGTGGGACGAGGGCGCCCCACCTCAAAAAAATGGCGCGAGGTGCCTGACACCTCGCGACAATTGAACACTCTCTGTCTTTCGCGACAGAAGGTTAATCCCTGACGATCGCGGGAATGCCGCGGATCGCGCGCTTGAAGTTGACGAGATAAGAGGCAAAGCCCTTCACACCGGTTTTGCACGGCTTCAGGGTGACACTCTTCGCGCCTTTGAAGATCACCTTGGCGAGAAACTCCTCTAAACTGATCCCCGATCCCTGATCCCTGATCCCTGCGGTTTTGGCCGCGTACGCGGCCAGAACCGCCATTCCCCATGCCCCGCCCTCACCGGCGGTGGACATGCAGGTGACCGGCGCATTGAGCGCGTCCGCGAGAAACTGCTGCGCGACCTTCGGAGTCTTGAAGAGTCCGCCGTGTCCCGTCACCTTGGTGAGCTTCATGCCCTCGCCAGCGACGAGATCGAGTCCGATCTTCATCGTCGCGAGCGCCGAGTAGATATTCGCACGCATGAAGTTGGCGAGCGAAAAATCGGCGTTAGGAAAACGAACCGTCATCGGCACCGCTTCGTTCATGTGCACGAGCGGCTCCCCGGAAAGATACGGAACGGTCACGACGCCTGCGCAGTCCGGAGCGCCTTTGAGCGACTCCTTGAAAAGGTAATCGTAGGCGTTAGAACCCCGCAACTTTGAAACCTTGCAACCCTGCAACCCCTCGAAAAGCTTCACCCATGCGTTGATGTCGCTGGTGCAGGTATTGGCGTGGCTCATCGCCGCCTGCGCGCCGGTGGGCGAATTGACGATGTCGATCTCGGTGTAGAGCTTCTTCAATGGCTTCGCGAGAATCGCGGTTCCGAAGATCGAGGTGCCGGCGGAGACGTTCATCTCACCGGGTGCGACCGCATTCGTCGCGACCATGCCGGTCTGCACATCGCCTTCCGGCGGCGCAAATACGGCACCCGCGGCGAGTTCGCCGCTGGGATCGAGGAGTTTCGCGCCCTTCGCGGTAAGATACCCTCCGATCGCGCCCGCAGGAAGCGCTTTCGGCAGGATGTCCTTGAGCTTCCATGGATACTTCTTCTTTGCGCAGAGGGCGTCGAACTTCTTCACCATCTTCGCGTCGTAGTCCTTCGCGACCGCGTCGATCGGGAACATGCCGCTCGCCTCGCCGAAGCCCATCGTTTTCTCGCCGGTGAGGAGAAAATGCATGTAACCGGCGAGCGTAGTGAGAAACGCGATGTCCTTCACCTCCTTGCCATCGTCGAGAACGCGCTGGTAGAGGTGGGCGATCGACCAGCGCTGCGGAATCGCGAAGCCGAACGCCTTCGTGAGCGCCGTCGCCGCGGGAGCGGTGATCGTGCAGCGCCAGGTGCGGAATTCCGCGAGCTGCTTCCCGTTCTTGTCGAACGGCAGATAACCGTGCATCATGCCGGAGATGCCGATCGCGTCCAGCGCGGCGATTCTGCCGCGGTAGTTCTTCTTCAGTTCCGCGTAGGCGGACTGCATACCCTTGACAGCATCGGACATCCTGTACGACCACACTCCACCGGGTAGCAGTCTGTTCTCCCACCCGTAGCCGCCCTGTGCGAGCACCTTGCCCTTCTCGTCGCAGAGCACCGCCTTGATGCGGGTCGACCCGAACTCGATTCCGAGAATTAAGCGATTTGACGAAGAACCTTTCATTGCACGAGCCATTGTGGTAGTCGGTAGATGGTAGTTGGTAGATGGTAGATTAGCGGAGTTTCCACGCGAGGTCGGCGAGGAAGAGTTCCTGTTCAAGCTTCTCGGGGGTCGTATCCTTCGTGATGTGCACGAATTCAATGCCCATGATTCGCGCCCAATCGGCCATCTGTTCGGCCGTGACGTCGTAAGTCAGGACCGTATGATGCGCGCCGCCGGCCTGGATCCAGCATTCGACACCGGTGGTGACGTTCGGCATCGCCTTCCACATCACGCGGGCGACGGGGAGGTTTGGCATCTTGTAGATCGGCTTGATCACCTTGATGTCCTGGCAGATCAGACGGTAGCGTCCGCCCATGTCGACGAGCGAGAGGACGATCGCGTCGCCCGGGTGACCCTCGAAGACGAGACGCGCGGGATCGGCCTTTCCGCCGATGCCGAGCGGATGCACTTCGATCTTCGGCTTCGCTGCGGCGATCGTGGGACACACCTCGAGCATATGCGCGCCGAGCGAGCAGGCCTTGCCCTTCGCGAGCTCGTAGGTGTAGTCCTCCATGAACGCGGTACCGCCGGTCTTCCCTTCAGACATCGCCTTGACGACCGCGGTCATCGCCGAGACCTTCCAGTCGCCTTCCGCGCCGTACCCGTAGCCCTGCGCCATCAGACGCTGCGAGGCGAGACCGGGAAGCTGCTCCATGCCGTAGAGATCCTCGAAGGTGTTGGCAAATGCCCTGCAGCCCTCGGAATCCAGCAGCTTCTTCATCGCGATCTCCTCCTTGGCCTGGTAACGGACCGCCGCGAGGTTCTTCGTATTGAATGTGTAGAGCTTCTTATATTCCTTCATCAGCGCGTCGACTTCCTTGTCGGTGACCGCGTCGATGTATTCGACAAGCTTGCCGACCGGCCAGGTGTTCACCTGCCAGCCGAGCTTCTCTTGGACCCCGACCTTGTCGCCCTCGGTGACCGCGACATTGCGCATGTTGTCGCCGAAGCGCATGACCTTGAGATCCTTTGAAAACGCGACGCCGACGGCAACGCGCATCCAGTCGCCGATGCGACGGACCACATCCTTGTCCTTCCAGTAGCCGGCGATGACCTTGCGCGGCATCCGGAGCCGCGCGGCGATGAAGCCGTGTTCACGATCGCCGTGCGCGGCCTGGTTGAGGTTCATGAAGTCCATGTCAATGCCCTTGTCGGGAATGGACTCGTTGTACTGCGTCGCGAAATGGAGATACGGCTTCTGCAGGAGCTTGAGTCCGTTCAGCCACATCTTCGACGGCGAGAACGTATGGCACCAGGTGATAATGCCGGCGCAGTTATCCGCGTAGTTCGCGGCCTTGACGGCATCGGTCGCCTCCTCGGGGGTCTTCACCGTCGTCTTGTAGACGATCCTGCACGGCAGCAGTTTCGTCGCATTCATCTTCGCGACCATCTCTTCGGCGCGCTTCGCGACGGTATCCAAAACCTCAGGTCCGTACAGATACTGCGAACCGACGACGAACCAGAACTCGTAATCCTTCATTGTCTTCATGTTGATACTCCTTGATTAGAAAATTGAAAATAGGTTGAGTTGGACAGCGGACGGGCATCAGTTGAGCCACGTCCAGAAATACGCGTAAGCCGCGATGACGCAACCGACGACGAAGATCGAGGCGACCACATCAACCCAGTTCCACGATTCGCGGTTCTCCTTCTTGTAATCGGGAGAGAGACACGCGAAGCAGAGTCCGTCCTGATGTGCGGCATCCGGCGACGGCGCGGTAAGCGAGGCGGTGATCACAATCGCGAACGAGAGCGCGAGGAGAATTCCCGAGAAATAGAAGTCCTGGACGAACGCGAAACCGTCCGCCCCGCCCCAGATCGCGTTCGCGCCGAGTTTGGCCATGCCGAGAAGGAAGCCGACAGAAAGTCCCCAGACCGCGCCACGCAGGTTCATGCGCTTCCAGCAGAGACCAAGCACGAATACCGCGACGATCGGCGGCGCGAGGAACGACTGAACGGACTGGATGTACTGGTAGAGTCCACCGCCGGAGATCGCCTTCATGATCGGCAGCCACAGGAGTCCGAGCGCGGTCATCACGACCGTGGTGGCACGTCCGATGACAACGAGCTTCTTCTGGCTCGTCTCGGGCTTGAGCTTCTGATAAACGTCGACGGTAAAGAGCGTTGACACCGAATTGAAGAGCGAGGCGAGCGAACTCATGAGAGCCGCGATCATGCCCGCGACGACGAGTCCGCGGAAGCCGGTCGGCAGCAGCGTCTGCACGAGCGTCGGGAAGACGGTGTCGCCGTTGAGCGCGCCGGACTCCTTGAGCGGAATCGCGAAGGCCGCGCCGTTGATGACAACATGATTGTGGTGAAGCGCGAAACCGAGCATGCCGGGAACGAGGAAGAGGAACACCGGCGCGAGTTTGAGGAAGCCGCCCCAGATCGCGCCGCGGCGGGCGTTGGGGAGGTTCTTCGCCGCGAGCGTGCGCTGGATGATGAACTGGTCGGTGCACCAGTACCAGACGCCGATGGTGGCGGAAGCGACGATGACTCCGAGCCACGGAAACGCCTTATGGGAGAGCGTATGCCAGAGACCGAACTGCTCAACGTTGCCGGTGGACTTGATCGTCGCCTTCAGCACCTGCCAGCCGTCCGTCACGCTCTGCGCGGTAGTGCCGTCCGGCAGCGCGATGCCCGAATGACCGAGATGATAAAGCGCGAATGCGGTAACGGAAAGCGTGCCCGCGAGGATGATGCTGGTCTGGACAAGATCGGTGTAGACGACCGCGGAGAGTCCGCCGATCGACGAGTAGAGACCAGCTAGGACGACCGTCGCGACCGCGCCGATCCAGAAGGAGGTAATCACGGTGCCTCCGATGGTGATCTGCATCTCGGGCATCATCACCTCGAAGAACAATGCGCCCGCGAAGACGGTGACGGAAATCTTGGTAAGCACGTACGCCGCGAGCGAGACGAGTGAAAGGATCCAGCGCGCCTTGGCGCCGAAGCGACGCTCGAGAAACTCTGGCATCGTGGAGACGCCGCTCTTATAGTAGAACGGCAGGAACACCCAGCTCATCATGACGAGCACCCAGGCCTGCAGCTCCCAATGGGACTGAGACAACCCCGCCACCGCGCCAGAACCGGCGAGCCCGATCAGATGCTCCGAGCCAATGTTCGCCGCGAAGATGGACGCGCCAATCGCAAGCCATCCAACCGACCTACCGCCCAGGAACAGATCCTCGCCAGACTCGATCTTCCGGCGCTTGATCGTGAAAACCACTACTCCGGCCAGCAGCGCGAAATATGCGAGAATCATCACCCAATCCAGGAATTGCATATACCCTCTCCTTGTATTGTTGCTGATAATTATAACAAAAAACCAACGAAAATCGGGAAAAATTCCGTCGCCCCGGTCAGATCCACCTGATAGATCCCGCAGCGGAAACACGGCACCATGTCCCACGAGAACTCGCGCTCGAGAACCAGCAGTGATCAGTCCGGCAGCACGCAGAGATCCGCGACACCGCGGACCAGAATGCCCTTGAAGGCCATTCCGTGCAGCTTTTCCACCGGATACGCCCATTGTCCGGAGAGCCGCCACGGCGACAACCCGTCAGCAGCACGGTGAACATCGCAGCCGTCAACGGGTTCGCCGACGAAAGGACACCGGACAAGACATCTCCCGCGCCGGTATGTCCGTCACACGCGCTCGGATTCAAGGCTCTTGAGGAACTCGTCGAGAGTCATCGCCCCGAGATCGCCCTCACCACTCTTGCGGACCGACACCGTTCCGGCAGCCTCATCACGAGGACCGACGACCAGCTTGTACGGAACCTTCCAGTTGGACGCCTCGCGGATCTTCGCACCGAGTTTCTCGGCGGAAGAATCAACTTCGACGCGATAACCGGCGGCCTGAATCTTCGACTGGATCTGCTTCGCGTAATCAAGCGCCTTGTCGGAAATCGGTAGCACGCGGATCTGCTCCGGCGCCAGCCAGAACGGGAACGCGCCCGCATAATGTTCGATGAGAATACCGATGAAACGCTCGAGCGAACCAAGAACGGCGCGGTGGAGCATCACTGGATGATGCTTCTTGCCGTCCGCACCGATGTACTCGGCGTTGAGACGCTCCGCGCTCGGCAGCTGATAGTCGAGCTGGATCGTGCCGCACTGCCACTGACGGGCGAGCGCGTCGACGAGCGTGAACTCGAGCTTCGGACCGTAGAATGCGCCCTCGCCGGGCTGAATCTCGTAATCCATCCCCGCCGCCTTGCACGCGGCCGCCAGCGCCTTCTCGGCGTGCTGCCAGGTCGCGATCTCGCCGACATGGTCTTCGGGCATGGTGGAAAGCTTGACGAGCAGATTCTTCTCGAAGCCGAAGTCGGAATAGACGTCCTTGAGAAGACGGCAGAACTTGGCGACCTCCTCCTCGATCTGGTCCTCCGTGCAGAGGATGTGCGCATCGTCCTGAACAAATCCACGTACACGCATAATACCGTGCAGAGTTCCGCTGGGCTCGTTACGCGCGCAATGACCGAACTCGGCGAGACGGAGCGGCAGATCCTTGTAGCTGCGCGTGCGGCTCTTGAAGATCTCGATCGCGCCTGGGCAGTTCATCGGCTTCACCGCGAAGAGACGCTTCTCGCTCTCGGTGACAAACATGTTCTTCTGATAGTGCCCCCAGTGTCCGCTGCGCTCCCAGAGCGAACGCGGCATGAGCGCCGGCGTATTGACCTCGCGGTAACCGTCTTCGATGATCTTCCGGCGCATATAATCCTGAAGCGTGACATAGACAGACCACCCGCGCGGATGCCAGAAGATCTGCCCCGGATTCTCGGGATCGATGTGGAAGAGATCGAGTTCGACACCGAGCTTGCGATGATCGCGGCGCTTCGCCTCCTCGGCGCGTGCGACAATCTCGTCGAGCTCTGCCTGATCCTTCGCAATAATGCCGTAGACGCGCTGGAGCATCTTGTTCTTAACATCACCGCGGTAATAGGATCCAGCGACGCGCATGAGCTTGACGACACCGATCTGCTTGGAATGCTCAACGTGAGGACCGCGGCACATCTCGACGTAGTCGCCGACCGCATAGGTCGAGATCGCGACCCCGTCCGCAACGACATCCGCGAGGCGCTCGAGCTTGTACTGCTGACCCGCGAGCAGCTCCTTCGCCTCCTCGGCAGAAACCTCTTTCTTCACAAAAGGCTCGTCGAGCGCGATCAGACGGGCGATTTCCGCCTCGATCTTCGGAAAATCCTCGGGAGAAAGACGATGCGGAAGGTCGAAATCATAATAAAAGCCGTCGTCGGTAGCAGGACCGATATCCACCTGCACGTTCTCGAAAATGTTCATGATCGCACGCGCCATCATGTGCGCGGCAGAATGCCTTCTCATCTCAACGGTAATTTCAGCCATAACTCTCCTTTGAAATATGGCCTATTATTATATCACAATTCGCGGTAAATGTGCCGTGAATTGTGATATTACCTAATAAAACCAAATCACATCATCTTGCCGGCGAGAGCGTTCAGTCGATCGATCCAAAGCGTACCGAGATCATTCTTGCGCTTCATATGTTCGGTAACCGCAACCACGAAAGGATTGGTCTCAAAGGTCCCACGAACCCCTTCAAAGTCAGCCTCCGTCGTAGCTCCGAGGCCATCAAAGCCGAAACCCGTCTTGGTCGACAGCGAGAACTCCTTCTTCGCGTCGTCATAAAGCATTCTGTCAAGCTTCATCACCGATTCGCGCCAACGCCGAATGATCATTACGAGGTCACGATAAGAGATCTCATCCTCTCTGAGCCCGTAATAGCGCAGCATCAGATCATATGCCCAGGTCCACTCGTAATCGTAATAGCGATCCTGGAGTTCGGTGAATCTCGCGTCAAGTTCATCGCACGAACCAACAATCCCATTCTCAACATCATTGAGAATCGCGCTCACGCGGGAATGCGGAGCAAGGAGTCCGGACAGATCAACCCAATCGCCGCCGCCTGCGGGTTCCGTTGGACGCAATCCGCTCAGGTAATCCCCGTTCTTGACCTTCTCCAATCGGGAAATCAGCGAATTACCGAGGAACTTGTCAATCGCCATCTGATAGAAGTCGATGCCCTTCTCCAACGCCGCATTGGTAATCCTCGCGCTCTGATAAGCGTAGGTATCGCTGGTAGCACCAGAAAGCGAACGCAGATTCTCAAGAATAGCGATGCCGCGGACCATCTTATCTATCGTATACGGGGAAAGCAGATTGAAGTTGACCTTATCCAGACGCCCTTCCAGTGCCCTGCGGTCCCGTTTAGGCCATTTCTGCACGTCGCGGATCGTACCGACGCTCCGGAGGTTGACCCCTGGGACCAGGTACGTAACGCCCTTAGACTCGATCAGATAGGAAAACGGTAGATTCGAAGTGTCGGGATTGGTCGTGTGACGTCCCATCACCAGCGAAAAGGCGCCGATCCTCGCAGGCCACAGAATATAAGAGTCGGACGACGTCTTGGATCCGCGTTCAAGCGCTCCCTGATGAATCGGTCCGAGCTTGTACATGTGATTGGACTGATTAGATCCAGAGCCGGCATTCATGAAGCTGAACATACCAGCGATAAGCAACGTGGACTTGTGATGCGTCACAGTGAAGGGTCCGGCGAAAACCGCGCACGCTTCGCCGTTCTCCTCCTGGCAGTTGCAGAAGAAGAGCGAATCGGAAGCGGAATAACCATGGCCAAGCTCGCAGGACTGGCCGACATAGCAACGCGTGATCCGCGTACAGTCTTCGACGCTGGACCCATTCTGAACGATGAAGTCATCGGCGATGACACCGCGACCGATGACCACCGGTGAATCCACTCGACTCATCAGCGAACCATTCGACAGGCGGGCAGCCCCGTCAACCACCGCACCGTCACCGATGTATACGCCCCTGACGAGTCCAGTGTCGATGATCGTGACCCCAGAGCCGATATGTCCGCGGGAAGAACGAACCGCGTCCGCACGCTCCTTCGCGAAACGCTTGAGCGCCGCGACCAGTTTCGGACGATGACGATACATGGCTTCGAGATATGCCTCATGCGCAGTCAATCGTGTGTGAATCGTAACCTCACGACCGCCGGTCTCATTCAGGACCGACACCTCGACGCCGTTACCGAAACACGACTCACCGTCCACATAGATCTTGTCGACGTTGCCGATATGCGTTCCAGCACCGATATCGTAATTTGCGATGTAGCTGCGGATATTGGACAACCGGCAGTCGTCGCCGACGGTAACATTATGCAAAGTCGCATGATAAATGCCTGAAGGTCTGCTGACTCCGCCGGGGAACTCGTAGGATCTACGGAATGCGCCAATGCGGCAAACGCCGGAAAACACAACGTCATGCACCCTCGCCGCATCAAACCCGTCCGTGACCTCCAGCTTATTCCAATCCTCACTGGAGCAGCCGTTTCGCTCCAGCAACGCAATCTCAGCAGGATTAAGTCTGCGAAAATAACCTTCAATCATACGAAAAGCTCCTTAGTTACCAGGTCATGCGCGTCGGAATGCCGCTCGCGTCCATAACCGCCTTGATATCGGAAATCGTATACTCGCCGGTATGGATCATGCCGGCGACGATAGCTGCATCGGCATTGGCCTCGTTGAACACGGTGACGAAATGCTCGGGTTTACCAGCGCCGCCAGATGCCACCACGGGCACATTAACCGCATTTGCGATAAGACCCGTGATCTCTAGCTCAAACCCCGCCCGGGTGCCGTCGGCATCGACGGAATTCACGACGATTTCGCCGACCCCAAGATCCTCGGCACGCTTAGCCCACTCGACCGCGTCCATGCCGGTGAACTCACGAAAACCGCGGGTAGTGACCTCGAATCCGGAAGCGGTCTTACCGCTCCTGACCGGATCCATACCCAACACCACGCATTGCGAACCGAACGCCTTCGCCCCCTCGGCGATGATCGCGGGATTCCTCACCGCCAGCGAATTCACCGACACCTTCTCAGCCCCGGCGAGAACCACTCGTTCCATATCGGCGATACAGCTAACGCCGCCACCGACCGCAAATGGAATGCGCACAGACTTCGCCACGGCCGCGACGATGCCGATATCAATCGGACGGTGCTCAGCGGAGGCGGTGATATCATAGAACACCAGCTCGTCCGCTCCGCCGTCCGAATAGCGAACCGCCATCTCAACCGGATCTCCCAGATCAACATTGTTCTTGAACTTTACGCCCTTCGTGACGCGCCCGTTAACCACATCCAGACACGGGATAATACGTTTAGTAAGCATATGCAAAAAATTGAAGTGTTCGAATAACGTTGAATTGGGCAGCTGGGAAGTCACAACGCCAGCCATTCGCGCAACAGCGAGAGTCCCACACGGCCAGACTTCTCGGGATGGAACTGACATGCCCAGAGCTTCCCGCGTTTCACCATCGCCGTAAATTCAAGACCCGCATACCCGGTGAAACCGACGGTCTCCGGCACCACCTCAGCGTAATACGAATGGACGAAGTAGTACTCCGCGTCCTTCAACGCACCGACCGCATCACGCATCCGCACCTGGTTCCAGCCGATCTCCGGAACCTTGAAACCCTTCACATCGGGGAAGCGCCGAACCATTCCGTTGATAATTCCCAGGGTATCAACGCCGCCATCCTCCTCCGAACGATCAAACAGGATCTGCATGCCGAGGCAGATACCGAGAAACGGCTTACCCGATGCAGCGGCAGACTTAACCGCATCAACAAGATGCAACGAACGGAGATTCTCCATCGCGCTCTTCGCCGCACCGACCCCTGGGAACACCACCCGGTCCGCCGAAGCGATCACCTCGGGATCGCTCGTAACCACCGCATCTTCACCGATGGAGGCAAACGCGAGCTTAACACTCGTGAGATTACCCGCCTTGTAATCGACAATAGCCGTCATATTCTCATCCAATCCAATTTTAAAAACCCAGCAACCGCCTCGCGTTGCCCGCGAAAAGCGCTTCATGATCAGCGGCAGACCGAACCGCCCGCACATGCGAAATCGCCTCCGAATACTCCACCCACGGGAAATCGGTCGCGAAAAGGATGCGGTCCGTAGGCCACGACCTCAAGATACGAACCTCTTCGTCATAATGCCATCGGCAGGCAAGCGCAGAAGTGTCGATCCAGACCCCGCGCTCAAGCAACACATCCGTGGCATGCGGTCCATACCGGAAGCAGCCCCCGAGATGCGCGGCAACGAACCGCAGCGACGGTATCTGGTCCATCAGCTTCGCAATCTCGTCCGGACCGCAATAGCCGCGAACATCCTTCCACGAGACGTCGCCGCCAGCATGGCATTGCACAATCAATCCTAAATCGGCAATTTTCCCGAAGATCGGCAGCACTGCAGGATCAGCCAACGAGAAGCCCTGATAATACGGATGAAACTTGATTCCCTTTACCCCGGCCCTGGCGAATGCCTCCACATGCGCCGGTGCATCGGGATCGAGAGGATGCACCGAACCGAACGGGATCAGCATCCGCTGCGCCCGCTCGCCGAACTCGCCAGACATGATCGCGGACGAACGACGCAAGATGAACTCCCACTGATTCGGACGCGTCGCAATCTGACACAGAACAGCCTTATCGACGCCCGCCTTCACCATCGAGTCAAGATGGTTCGGCATCGTACCGTCACCACTCGGCCACAGCACTCCTTCAGTCTGACGACACATCGCCGCCATCGCCCTGCCGGCGACTTCAGCTGGAAAATTATGACTATGGAAATCGACAATCATTTGTGACGTATTATATCAAAAACCATTGCATTTATAGCAAGCCAATGAAGCGAAACCGAATGAGTAAACACTGACGCCGAAGAACGCACGCGGAATCTTCGAATTTATGATATACTAACACCAAATCCCTAATGGGGGTGATCCGGTTTCGACGGGATGCGTTGAGGTCGGGTTGCGTGTCGAGGACGGCTGGTTGGCCTCGTTAATCATCCGGTCAAAACTGTAATTGCGAACAACGATTACGCTCTCGCCGCCTAATTAACGGCCGCGATGTCGAAGCGCTGACGTCCGATAAGCGCTGAGGCATAATTCATCGGGCTACGTTGCAGGGCTCTCCGCTCGGGCGCTGCAGGGTACCGAACCGAACGGATGGTCGGGGCTTAGCGCGTGTGTCCGCTTGCTCCTTCCGAGATTAAAGGCATAATAAACACGTAGACGCTCGGTTGATTCCATTTCGGACAGGGGTTCGACTCCCCTCACCTCCAAAAATAGGGAATAGGTTATAGGGAATAGTGAATAGGTATGGAAGCTGAAGTATTTTGTTTATTTGTTGCGTCGAGCATCTTCTAAGACCTATTCCCTATTTTTGGAAACTATTCGTTATTCACTATAACCTATAATCTGCACTCACCAAGCAAAGAAAGGCAAAAACGATGACCGAATCCTTAATGCTGAAGAAGTCCAAAGCATTCGCGCTGCGCATTGTTCGCCTTTACAAGTACTTGCGCGACCATAAGGAGTCGGTTATCGCCAAGCAAATGCTGCGCGCGGGCACCTCGATCGGCGCGAACATCGCCGAAAGCCGTTATGCGCAGAGCAAGGCTGACTTCGCCTCCAAGTTGCAGATCGCGCTCAAGGAAGCGTCGGAAACGCAGTATTGGATCGAGCTTCTGCGTGATGCCGAATTGGTCGAGCCCGGTCCGGCATTCGATTCCATCTGCGATGATTGCACTGACCTCCTCCGCCTCCTGACCGCAAGCGTCAAAACGGTGAAAACGGAGTCATGACAACGGTGACGCGTGAGCCCCCATTGTCCTCTAACGGCGAAAATGCTAAACATCCGCACTTCGACTGCGAACTTAATTGCGATGTCGTCTGGAATTCCGCAAGGTGTCGGAATAGAGAATTCCGCAGCGATCATCAACGCGGACGGACACGGCGCGTGGCGACGGCGGAAAACGGATCCTCCGGCCAGTAGTGCTTCGGATAACGGCCGCGGAGGTCCTTACGGACCAATTGGTACCCTTCTTTCCAAAAGCCGGCGAGATCCTTGGTAACGGCGCACGGACGCTGCGCCGGGGAAAGAAGCGTCATCACGATTGGCACCTTCCCGCCTGAGACCTTCGGCGTCTCCATGAGTCCGAAACACTCCTGCAGCCGCACCTCCACCGTCGGCTCGTCACCTTCATAATGAATGATCATGTGCGAACCCGACGGCACTTCCATCCGCACCGGTGCCAGGCGGTCGAGTTCACGCCGGTCGTGTCCGTTATCAGAAAGGATGAAATCCATCACTGCGGCGATATCGAGTTTCTCAAGATCCTTCCACTTCGTCATCCCGTCCACGAACCCAGGGAGAGCGGAAAGAATCAGATCGTCACTCATTTGCGGCCAGCTTGCAGATGAGTTGAAGTTAGAATCCGAAGTTGAACAACGGAGGGAGTCGTCTTCTGAAAGAACGCGGTGAAGAAAGTTGATGCGGGCACGAAGCTGAAGCGTCTCCTTGGTCCAGCACGGAAGATTCTCCACCCCCTTCAACCGAACACCTTCTATCAGGGCTCTGACCATCCGCTCTTCAACTTCAACTTCACACTTCAACTCAGGCCGCTCCCCCAGCGTCATCGCTCCGAGCCTGCGCTTCACCACCGCCTTCACCCGTTCGCTCTTGCGGTCCCATTCGCAGAACGGTTCCTCTACGATGCGGTCCGCGAAAAGCGTTTCGATCTCCGACTCAAGAATCGGACACGCGAGAAAGATCTTCGCGTCTCCCATCCGGTCGTCGAGCTCACAGCAGACGAGATACGGCTCGCGGGACAGCGGATCGTCATCGGGCAGGAACGCGCCGCGTCCGGACACCATCGTGAACGTGCCGTTACCTCGGTTCTTCGCGACGCGATCCGGATACGCGAGCGCGAGAGCCGCCGAAGGCTGCAGTGCAGAGCGAAGAGCGAAGAGTGATGTGTTATGGTGGGAAAATCTCTTAGCCAGCTGTCGAATACGAGGAGTAACCGGAACGTAACGGATATCCGTTTCCCGACTACGAGAGCCTTCTTCGATTATCGCCGCATACAGCGAGATCTTGTCTTCATCTATTCCTAATTCTTCATTCTTAATTCTCTCTTCCCCGCCGAGATGTTTCTCGCCGGTGGCGAGGAACATATTGGCGAGGCGCGGATGCATCGGGAGCTTCGCCATCGCCTTGCCCTTCGCGGTGAGATTGCCGCGGTCATCGAGGGCGCCGAGTAGTTTCAGAAGTCCTACGGACTGATCCCAGGCGCTTGCCGGCGGCGGCGTCATCCACGGCAGATCCTCCCGGCGGAGCGCGCCCCAGGCGCAGCTCGTGAGCACCAGCGAACAGAGATCGGCATCGAGGATCTCGGGCATCATCTTCTTCGGACGCGAAGCCTCCGATGCCTCGGTCCAGAGCCGGTAGCAGACACCCGCACGGACACGTCCCGCGCGCCCCCTGCGCTGTTCGGCACGGTCCTGCGTAAGCGGCAAGGTGACCAATCCCGACATTCCCGTTGAAGGCGAGAAACGCGGCACACGCATAAGTCCCGAATCGACAACCGCCGTCACCCCTTCAAGAGTCACCGAGGTTTCGGCGATCGAGGTCGCGAGCACGATCTTGCGTTTATCTGACGGACGGAACACCTTGTCCTGCTCCTCCTTCGACAGCGAGCCATACAACGGAAGAACAAGAGGTTGAGGTTGAAGATTGAGGTTGAGGACGGAATCCAGATTCCTTTTGATCTCACCTTCGCCTGGGAGGAAGCAGAGGATATCGCCGTCCGTTTCACGATAGGCCTGCGCAACCGCCGCGGACATCGGAACCTCGCCGAGATACTTCGTCTCGACCGGAAACATACGACCCTGCGCGATAACGCGTGCAGGTTGAAGCCCAGCGGTCGAGGTCGAGAGGGAATCTACCACTTCATCAGCGTCGAGCGTAGCGGACATCACGACGATACGGAGATCGGGACGGAGCGCGTTCTTCACCTCGAGCGCCAGCGCATAAGCGAGATCGCACTGCAGCGAGCGTTCATGGAATTCATCGAAGATGACGAGTCCAACATCTGACAGTTCCGGATCGGACATTATCCGCTGCGTGAGAAGTCCTTCGGTCACCACCTCTAGCCTCGTCGACTTGGAAATCATCCGTTCTAATCGCACCTGATAACCGATTGTTCCGCCTACCGCCTCGCCGCGCTTCTTCGCGATATACGCCGCGCAATTGCGTGCCGCAAGCCGCCGGGGTTCGAGCATCACGATCTTCTTACCTTGAAGCCATGGCTCGTCAAGCAGCGCCGGCGGCACACAGGTGGTCTTACCACTTCCTGGCGGAGCGGTCAGGACGACATCATGTCCCGCCGATAACGCGGACCTGATCTCGCCGATCTTCTCCTCGACGGGGAACATCAATCAAGGACCTTGTAGGTCGGGCCTTCGCCCGAGTAGGAGTCGAGCCCCGAAAATCCGCGGCGCGTGTATTCGACGAACTCCTCGGCGGGCACACCCTTCTTCACCTTCGGTCGTTCGCCGAAGAGGACAGTGCCGAGACGCACCCAGGTCGCTCCTTCCTCGACCGCAACCTCGTAGTCGCCGCTCATGCCCATCGAAAGCCGCGGCAATGAAATTCCGAACTTCTCCTCGGTGCGGTCGCGAAGTTCACGAAGCGCCCTGAAAGTGGGACGCGAGTCTTCGGGATTCTCACTGAACGGAGCCATCGTCATGAAACCCTCGAGCGTGATGCGCGAAGCGTGCTCCATCAGCACGCGGATCGCCTCGTCGACTTCCGACGGCGGCATGCCAGTCTTGGACTTCTCGCCGGAGACGTTGACCTCGAGAAGAATGTGCGGCTGGGCACCAGTCGCTTCGGCGACGGCTTCGATCTTGTTGATCAGCTTTACCGAATCGACGGAGTGGATGAAGTCGAAGAGCTCGAGCGCAGGACGCACCTTGTTGCCCTGAAGGTGTCCGATAAGATGCCACGACGGACCAGCCACGCTCGCGGGTTTCTTCCACGCAGCCTCCTGCACCTTGTTCTCGCCGACAATCGTAAGCCCAGCCTCCCAGGCCTCACGGACAACGTCTTCACCGTGGGTCTTGGTGACCGCGACGATCTCGACCTCGTCGGGATTGCGACCAACGCGCTTGCATGCCGCGGCGATTCTGCCGCGGACGGACTCCAGAATCTCGCTTATTTCCTGCATAGACTGTAAATCCACTTCCCACTTTCCCAGAAAAATCCGATGACGCCAGCATAGGCTGACAGAGTCCGCTCCACCAGCGACCCCCAGAGCTGGGCAAAGGTAAACGGAGTCATCGTTGCCAGCCATACGAGCACAAGCATGATGTTAACCATCAGGATAACGGCCCAAGAGAAAATTCGCCCGTACAGCTTGACATCCGGCTGACGCTGCGCGAGTGTCTCAAGCGTAAACAGCACGTGAAACGCCCAGGTGAAGCCAATGGCGAACATCCACAGCGGGAGAAACGGCAACGGACGCAGGAACGCATAGGTTACGAGGGCCACAACGATTACCAAGAATGTGTAGAACGGAAAGAAATAAGGCGCCAGTGTAATGATCACATTAGATTTAGTAAGACGCACGCTGCCACCGCTTTCACTTACACGGACATCGGAAGGCCGCGCTCCGAAAAGCAAACCCCACAACGCATGAGTGAGCTCATGCCCGAGCACATAAGTACGAACGGGATGTGAAAGCGTTGCCCAACAAAGTGCAAACGCCGCCATGCCGCCGAGCAACGAACACGACTCGGCCGACAAAGCGTTGCCACCCTGAGCAGCGAAAACAAGTGCGTCAATCAATGATCGACAGAATGCCCAACAGAGCGGCAACAGCAGGACACCTAAAAGCATCCGGAGGAAATTCGCCATTTACTTCTCCTCGAAAACGAAGACGAGTTCACCGGGAAACACGCGTCGACGCTGGCGGGCGATAAGTTCGACGAAATCGCGATCGGAGCGAAAGCGACGCTGATTTTCGGAAAGCTTGCGGATCTCCTCGCGTTTTTGGGCAAGACGCTGATCCAGTTCAGATTCCTGCCGACGGAGCGACTGACCGCGCTGATAGGTCGGCCAGAGAAAGCACGCGCCGACCACGAGGATGCCGACGAACAGCGTCCGCGCGATCCAAGTAAAGATTCGATTCTTAAGTTCCGATTCCATCTGCGGAAATTATATCATAATCCGCGTGGTATTTGTGGAATCAGAAACGGAAGGTTACGGACCCTTATCCCACTTTTTCTGGGGTAATTTATCCCAGTTTTCATCGGCGTAGACTTTTCCATCTGAAGGCACTTTTCAGGCGCAAGAGCCGTTTTCTTGCTGGTGATTCACTGATTTAGGCTCGGATACTCGCCTAAATCCCGGGAAAAACGAAGGTG
>CALYRV010000025.1 GCA_945483525.1 uncultured Verrucomicrobiota bacterium | reverse complement strand
TCCCACTTTGACCAACTAAACAAAATCTAAAGTTGCGTTCACTCTGGCAAAGCACGGGGGTGAAACTCTAGGTCGGGTACAAGCTGGATATTTTGGTATACTATTTAAGACAGAGTATCTTCTTTTGACAATGTTTTCCTCTTTGTTATTGGCGGTTGCGATTGTGGCCCATGACCCGGGTTACAACACCTCGTTGGCTAATCATCTTCAACGTTGGTTGAAGGACGAGTCAATTGCAGCGAAGGTGGTTACGCCGAAGGAGATGGAGTCCGCTTTGGCTGGCGAGAAGATCGCGTTTCTCGTCGGCTTTTCCAATCCGACGGATGCGGAGATGGCGGCGATCGGCAGGTTTTCCGATAATGGCGGGAAGTTGGTCGTCTTCCATTCTGCAGCTCGGAGACTTGCGACGCTGATGGGGGTGAGAAGCGCCGGATATTCGGCGGCTCCGTATCCTGGGGCGTGGAGTAAGATGTGTTTCAAGGGCGCGCCGTTTGAAGGATGTCCGGAGCTAATACTTCAGACTTCTGGCGTATTGAATCGGATTGCTCCGGTTGCGGGGCGTTCGAAGGTGATCGCCACTTGGGCTGATCGGACCGGTAAGATTTCGAGTGAGCCCGCGTGGATCGAGTCCGATCGCGGTTGGTGGATGTCGCATGTGTTGCTGGCGGACGGCGATGAGGATTTGAAGGCGCGGTTGGCGGCGGCGATGTGCGGTAGTGTGGATCCGTCGCTTTGGAATTACACGAAGTACCAGGAGCGCGAGAAGCGGTCGCTTGCGGAGATCCGGGCGTTTGCGCTGAAGCAGGTCCCCAAGAAGGATGAGATCAGAGCGGTGTGGGATCATTCGGGTTGTGGGCTTTATCCTGGCAACTGGGCGAAGACGATCAAGCTGCTGCGCGAATCGAGGGTTACGGATTTGTTCGTGAATGTTGCAGGGGCGGGATTTGCGCATTACGCGTCGTCCGTTCTGCCGCAATCAAGAATCTGTACGGACGAGGGGGATCAGCTTGCCGCCTGCCTTAAGGCTGCGTCCGGTAGCGGCATTCGCATTCACGTCTGGTTTCTGACTTTTTCAGCTTCTCGTTCTTCGCCGTCTGTCATGGAGGATTATGCGAAACGAGGATGGCGACTCAGGAATTCCAAGGGGGCGCTTACTGAGTATGTTGATCCTGGCAACGGACAAGTGCAGCAGATGATGCTTTCGGCGATTGACGAGGTGCAGGCGAAATATCCAGAGATCGCAGGTGTGCATCTCGATTTCATCCGTTACGGCGAGAGTGCGGTGAAGCCGTCAGATGCCGTGGATAACGTGTCCGGATTCGTCGCTAAGGCGCGTCTTCGGGTGAAGCGGCCGTGTTGGTTCACGACCGCAGTCTACGGCAAATATCCGCGTTGTGTCAATACTGTTGCGCAGGACTGGGAGGCATGGTTGGATGCAAGGCTTGTTGATTACGTGGTGCCGATGGATTACTGTGAGAATGAGGACAAGTTCGTGGAACTGCTTGTATGGCAGTCCGTCAACCGTCGCAACGCGGCGAAGACGATCGTCGGCATCGGGGTTACCGCGAACGAGTCGCGTCTAGGTCCGAAAGAAGTGATTCGGCAGATCAATCTTTCGCGCAAATATGGATTTGCCGGAGTATCGCTTTTTGATCTTGATACGACATTGGAAAAGAACATTCTTCCGTATCTGCGTCTTGGCATCTGGTGATGAATCCCGCGGAATTTATCGACGATCCCAATTGGGCGAATTTCCTTCCCGAGATGACGGGGAATCAGAAGGTCCGTCATCTACCCAGTCATGACGACTGTACCAGACTGGATGAGGAGTGTGTCGCCGGACATCTGATGAAGGGTGGAACGCTCGGATTGATGGATGGTTATGAGGAACGTCAGGGCCAGATTGATATGGCCCGCGCGATAGTTCGTGCCTTCAACGCGCAGGAACATTTGATGATTGAGGCGGGGACGGGAGTTGGTAAGTCGCTCGCGTATCTTGTACCGGCCGTTCAGTGGGCATGGGCTAATGACACACCAGTGATCGTTTCCACCGCGACCCGTAATTTACAGTCCCAGCTTGTTAACTCGGATATTCCGAAGGCCCTGAAAACTCTGAGATCGTCGGCCGTCGACCCGCACGGTAAGTCTACGTCTGGATTCAAGGTGGCGTTGTTGAAGGGGCGCGGCAATTATCTTTGTCTTCGAGCGGTTGGAGATTTCTTTTCCGCGGGCTACTGGACGATGTCCGAAGAGGAGCAGGCGGCGATGCCCGGCTTTATCGAGTGGCTTAAGCACACGGAGGACGGCGATCTTGACGGATATGATGGACTGCCTAGAAGTCTGCTGACATGTCCTGGCGAGGAATGCGGCGGGCGCAGGTGTCCGTTCTATTCTCGGTGCTTCCTTTATCGAGCCCGTCGTGCCGCGGCAGAAGCGCATCTTGTTGTTGCGAATCACGCGTTGGTGCTGGCGGACTCGGTAGCGGAGGGCGGGAACATCCTACCGAATGCTGGACGACTCGTGTTGGACGAAGCGCACAATCTCGAGGAGATCGCCACCGAATATCTGAGTTACGAGTTTTCGGTGCCGGCGCTGACGAGGATTCTTAACCGGCTACTCCGGCGCGGAAAGGGTAAGCGGTCGCAGGCAGGCGGAATCATCGCTTCGGTGCAGCGTCAGTTGCAGAAAGGTGTGCTGCGGGATCGGACCATAGCGTTGCGTGTCGGCGAGATTTTGAATGCGGTGCCGCATCATTTTGTACGGATAACCAATGCCGCCGAGGAGATTGTCGAGATGGCGGAGAAGGAGCTGTTCAAGGATGGGGCGAAGAAGCAGTCTTCGGTCCGTTTCCGGCAGCCGCTCGCGGCGCAAAGGCTAGAGGGCGAGTTCGACAATGCGGTAATTGCTCTGGTCAATACATTGCACGATCTTCGCGATACGCTGGAGGATTCCACGGCTGAGGACGAGCTTAATTTCTTCGGAGACCTTATCGTGCAGTTGGATGGACTCGCAGCCAGCCTTACCGCTTTCGCGAATGAAGCGGCTTTTGTGCTTGCCGGAGATAAGCCGACTCACGCTTTTTGGGGTGAAAAGGTACGGGTTGAAAAACGGCGTGTGCACGTGCGGCTGGTAGCCGCCCCCTTGTCGGTGGCGGACGACTTGCGGAAGTACATTTGGGACGCCCGTGATTCAGTTATTCTGGCGTCGGCGACATTGCGCGTCGGTAATGATTTCAAGTATATGGCTAAGCGCCTCGGTTTTTCGGCTCCACTGCCGGCGCCAGGTGATTCTGAGCTTCCGCAGGATCGTTTCAGGTGCCTTACGGCGGCTTCCCCTTTTGATTATCTTAGGCAGGCGCTAGTGTTGGCGCCGGACTGCCTGCCTGATCCATCCGCCGATCCGCTGAAGTATTCGGAAGCGCTTGCGGCGATCATGAAGGATCTCTTTTCGGCGACCGACGGACGAGCCCTCGTGCTCTTCACCTCCTACGAGATGATGAACGCGGTGGCGGATCACGCGCGCATCGATCTCGAGTCCGCTGGGGTCAAGCTGCTGGTGCAGGGCGAAGGACTTTCGCGCGAGCGGATGACCGAACAACTCAAGGCGGCAAGCAGCCGCACGGTGATCTTCGGGGCCAACTCCTTCTGGGAGGGAGTGGATGTCGCCGGCGAGGCGCTTTCGTGTGTCGTCATCGCGAGGCTGCCGTTTGCGCAGGTGATGGATCCGATCGTGGAGGCGCGTAGCGAGAAGATTGAACGTGAAGGCGGCAGTTCCTTCCGCGACTATTATCTTCCCGAGGCGGTGATTCGGTTTCGTCAGGGATTCGGACGTCTCATCCGCACGAAGCGTGACCGTGGCATCGTGGTCATCACCGATCCGCGCATTGCGACCAAGGGCTACGGCGCGATCTTCCGCCGTTCGATTCCGGCCTCTGTCCATACGGTCACCGATCTCCCGGAACTTCTGTCGCGCGTCAATGATTTTTTGATATAATCTTCAACATGAAAATGTGTAATGTCCTCTCGGTCGTGAGTTGCGCCCTGGCGCTCTCCGGTTGTTGTTCCTTTTTCGGTGATCCCTATCCTGAGACGATTGACGAGGGTTTCGTTTCGCTGGCGGACGAGTCCGCGATGCGGGCGAAGATCGCTGCCGGTGAGAATATCGTGCTGCGCTACGAGTTCCTCACCACTGCTCCGTTCGGCGGCGAAGGCGTGCTGCCTGCGCTGGCGGACAACACGGGCAAGCAGATCTGGGGCAAGGACAAGAACTACGCCGGCAACGGCAGCTATGTCCGTAAGGACGGAATGTGGAACTTCTCCGAGGTGAAGCTCATTGACGGCAAACTCGAGGTCTATGTCAACGGCTATCTCGTGACGACGGCGGACAAGGTCTCCGCGAATACGAAGTGGATCGGCTTCCAGGGGAAAGAGCAGTATCGCAACATCCGTGCGAAGGTGCTTCCCGAGTGTGCGAAGCTCGGGGGATGCCCCTGTCAGCACCTTCCGTGTCCCGCCGGCTTCACCGCGTATTACAACGGCAATCCTGAACAGCTCAAGACGATGTGGAAGGGCGTGACGACCGAGGGGAAATTTGACAACCCGTTCGTCCGTCAGGCGGCGACGAAGGAGGAGCGCGAGCGGATGCAGGTCATTGCGGACAAGGGACGCGACGAGCACTGGCACATCCGCAACGGAGTGCTTTACTTCGACGGTTTCAAGGGCGGGTATTCGCTGGCGACGAAGAAGGACTACGGTGATTTCGAGATGTGGGCCGACTGGCGCATCATGTCGATCACCGGCGATTCCGGCTTCTATCTCCGCGGAAGCCCGCAGGTGCAGATCTGGGATGCGCACAACCAGTGGCACATCGGATCCGGTGGACTCTATAACAATCAGAAGAATCCGTCGAAGGCGCTTGCGATCGCGGACAACCTCGTCGGCGACTGGAACCGCTTCCATGTGATTATGCGCGGCGACAAAGTGACGGTCTGGCTTAACGGTGTGCTCGTGGTCGACAAGGTCACGCTGGAGAATTACTGGGACCGTTCGAAGCCGATCTTCCCGATCGAGCAGATCGAGCTGCAGTGTCACGGAGATCCGACTGAATGGCGAAACATCTTCATCAAGGAGTTGTGAAACAGTCGAAGTTGAAGAAAGGATTGAATTGATCTTATGAAAAACACCAGAAGAGAATTCCTTAAAGGTGCGGCGGCAATCGGGGCGTTCAATCTGATTCCGGCTAAGGTGCTGTGGGGCGCTACTGCGCCTTCCAATCAGCTTACGCGCGCGCTGATCGGCTTCGGCTGTATCGCGCATTCGGACAATCATTTGCCGTTCAGGGGCTCGCGGCTGATTGGACTCTGCGATCCGTTTGACTACCGTGTTGCCGCCGGACTCGACTGCGCCGAGAAGGTGGGCTGGGGCAAGATCAAGGCGTATAGGAACTTCATGGAGTTGTTGGCGGACAAGGATGTCGATATCGTTCATATTTGCACGCCGCCGCACTGGCATGCAGTGCAGTCCGTCATGGCCGCCAACGCCGGCAAGGACATTTGGTGCGAGAAGCCGATGACTCGCACGGTGGGGGAAGGCAAGCGCGTGATGGAGGTTATTAAGGCGAAGAAGCGGATCTTCCGCCTCAACACCTGGTTTCGCTTTCAGGGGACGTTTTACGGCTTTGGGACGACGGTTGAGCCGATCCGCCAGATCGTGGAGGCGGGCATGCTTGGTAAGGGTCCGATCAAATGCACGTTTGGCGCTGGGCAGGGTTTCAGCTGGAAGTTTGGCTGGTCTGGACGCGTCAACACGAAGGTCGATCCGATTCCGAAGGGCTTCGATTACGAGATGTGGCTCGGTCCCGCGCCGTGGCGTCCGTACTCGGATCATCGTGTCGGCACCTCGTTCCGCGGATATTGGGATTACGATTCTGGCGGGCTCGGGGATATGGCGCAGCATTATCTTGATCCGCTGCAGTATCTTCTCTGCAAGGATGAGACGTCGCCGGTGAAGATTGATTACATTGGTCCGAAACAGCACCCTGAGGCGGTCGGGCGCTTCGACCGGTTGACACTGACCTATGATGACGGTACGACAGTCGATCTTGACGGGGACGAGTCGCTGAAGGAGGAGCCGCTGCTGCGTGGATCGAACGGACTCTGCGTTTACAAGAAGGCGCCGGACGGCAAGACGCTCCGGATCAAGGATGCGAACGGCTGGTGGTCGGAAGAGAAGGTGCTGAAGACGCTGGCAGAGCTCCCGAAACCGGCGAAGCAGAACACCGACTTCATCGAATGCTGCAAGGAACGCAAAACTTTCGCGCTCAACGAGTCCAACGGTTTCCGCTCCTCGACCATGTTTAACCTCGGCATTGTCGCCGAGCGTCTCGGGCGGGGCTTTGAGTTTGATCCTGTCACGCTTCGCGCGAAGAACGATCCGGCTGCGGACCGCTTCCTCTATCAGTCCATGCGCGAGCCTTGGGCGACGGAATTCAACAAAGGTTGAATTCCGAGTGAAGAGTGAGAAGTGAAGAGTGAAGAATTACGGAGGTAGATTTATGAATTGCAGGATTATCAAGGGGCTGGCGGCGGTGGCGCTGGCGGTGATTATCGGCGGGTGCACGACCACACAGGTGTCTGTCGAACCAGAGCTGCCGGAGATGGCCGGCGATCCGAACCCGTTCGCCGATTATGGCAAG
This sequence comes from uncultured Verrucomicrobiota bacterium, assembly GCA_945483525.1. Next base: position 11,955 of record CALYRV010000025.1, on the reverse strand, counting down.
GGTATGGCTTCGGACAGGGATTTGCCGATGGCGGTCGAGTGGCACAACAAGAATGCTGAGGCGCTGACGAAGGAGGCTGATTTCAAGGCGCTTCAGCAATACGTGATGCTGCCGAAGAACGCGGATGGTCTCCTATCGCAGGTGAAGAAGGCGTACAAGACCGATCCGATGGTAGCGACGAAGATCGCGGGCGTGTCGCAGATTGTGATGTGTCAGAAGTGGGAGAAGGCGCCGGCGGCCCGCGAGATCTGGACGTGTGCGCTCCTGGGTGCGGCGGAGAAGGCGCCGGACGATTATCGTAAGATGTTCTTCCTCGATCAGCTTCGCTGGTGCGGGAAGAGTGCGCAGGCTGACCGCGTGCTGGCGATCGGAAACAAATCCGGATCCAAGGCCGTAAGTGACTTCGCCAAGATGGTGGCGTCCGAAATGAAGGGGATAAACAGATGAAGCAGGGATGGCGCTGGTACGGTGATCGCGACGCGATCACGTTGAAGGAGATTCGTCAGGCTGGTGTGACTGATATTGTCGCGGCGCTTTACGAACGCAAGCCCGGCGAAGTGTGGCCGGTTGCGGAGATCAAGGCGCGGCAGAAGAAGATTAAAGACGCGGGTATGACTTGGTCTGTTGTCGAATCGGTGCCGATTCACGAGGACATCAAGAAGCATACGGGCGACTATCTCAAGTACGTCGCGAACTACAAGCAGACGCTGATCAACCTCGCGAAGTGCGGGATCAAGACAGTCTGTTATAACTTCATGCCGATCCTCGACTGGACGCGTTCGAATCTTGAGTACGCCTTGCCGGACGGCTCTACGTGTCTCGAGTACAACGAGTACGAGGTTGCGGCGTTTGATATGTTCGCGCTGAAGCGTCCGGGGGCTGAGAATGACTACGACGCGGACACGAGGAGAAAAGCGAAAGCGCTCTGGAAGAAGTATTCGCCGAAGGAGCGGATGCGGGTGCAGAAGTCGATTCTTACGGGACTTCCCGGAACGGTCGATGATCTCACTCCGTCGCAGTTCCTGAAGGAGCTCAAGACCTATGCGGGGATTGATGATAAGAAGCTCCGCGAGAACATGTACTGGTTCCTGAACGAAATCAGTCCGGTGCTCGACAAGTACGGCGTCGACATGTGCATTCATCCAGACGATCCGCCGCATCCGATCTTCGGGCTTCCACGCATTCTCTCGAACGCGAAGGACATCCGCGAGATGTACAGGAAGTGTCCGTCGAAGCACGTCGGCCTTACGCTCTGCACGGGCTCCCTCGGCGGCGATCCGAAGAACGATGCGGTGAAGATCTTCAAGGAGTTCGGCGAGCGCGTTTATTTCTGTCACTTCCGCAATCTTGAGTATACCGGGAAGGGAATCTTCCACGAGTCGCAGTGTCATCTCGTGGGCAATACCGATCTGCCGTCGTTGATGCTTGAATTCCTTAAGGAGGAGAAGCGCCGTAAGGCTGGCATCGTGGTGCGTCCCGATCACGGACGCTTCATGGAGATCGACAAGGGTCGCAAGTGCTACTGCGGTTATTCATACGGCGGCCGCATTATCGGACTTGCCGAACTCCGCGGCCTTGAAATCGGCCTCAAATACGCCTTCAAGGGTATCTGAGAAAATTACTGCAGGAAGGGGTTGGAGGCGAGTTCGCGTCCAATCGTGGTGGTCATTCCGTGTCCCGGAATGACCACCGTGTCTTCGGGGAGTGTGCGCAGGGAATCAAGGGAGCGCATCAGGGTCGCCATGTCGCCGCCGGGGAGATCGGTGCGACCGACGGAGCCCGCGAAGAGGGTGTCGCCGGAGAAGAGGATGGGGGTTGGGTGTGGGGAAGAGCGGAGTGCAGAGTGCAGGGTGCAGGGTGCAGGGTTTTGGAAGAGGTAGCAGACGCCGCCGGGAGTGTGTCCGGGGGTCGGGATGAGTGAAAAGTGAATAGTGAGAAGTGAAGAGTTGTGGAGGTCGGTTCTCAAGTTCTTCGTGGGGATGGTGACGGGGAGGTACTCCGGAGGAAATGTGTTCATTGGGTTGGACATCACCTTGGCGTCTTCGGGAGAAACGAAGACTGGGAGGTCAGGAAAGCGCTTGAGGAGACCGGGGATGCCGTTGATGTGGTCGAAGTGTCCGTGGGTGAGGAGAATTGCCTCGGGGACCCAGCCTTTGTTTTCCAGCGTTGCGATTATGCGATCGGGTTCTTGTCCGGGATCGATGATAAGCGCTTTGCCATCGTTTTCGAGGATTGAGCAGTTGACTTCAAAGGATCCGACCTGAATGGTGTGACGTTGCATAAGAGAATGTGGATGGACGCGGGGTGGTGATCAGGGGAAGGAGATGGTCTTTTTCGCGGGCTTGGCGCCGGGAAGCTTTTGCTGGTTTTCGTTCTTTAGCCGAGTGATCAGCGATATGATTCCGGATTTCCATTTCTTGGCGTGGTTGGGATTGTATCGCTTTGCGAATTTGTGAATGTCGCCGGTGTAGTGTTTACGGATGGTCCCGGCAGCCCACATGGCCTGGATATAGAAGCTTTTTACACCATCTTGATAACGATGTGCGGGATGCCCGGAATTCATCGGACCGCCGATTCCGAATTCGAGTCCGGGGCGTCCGTTCTCATGCCTTCTGATCGCCGCCAGCAGCCAGGTGGCGTCGTCGCTCAACTGATAGTTGCTGGCGACCTGTCGAATCATGGTCCATTCGTTGGTGGGAATTAACGGGGACGCCGCCTTCTTGGTGGCGTTGGTGGATGCGGCGCAGGACAACGATAAGAATGCGGAGATGACTATCGTTCCCGTTATTTTCATGGGTCTTATTATACCACAACCTCGTCCGATTGTGATATAATTCAGTTAATATGTTCGGTATAACGATTATGCTGGCAGCTGGGATTGTCTGGGGTGGGGTCACGCCCGAGAACCATCTTGGCGGCCGTCCCGCGTCCCCTGGTTATCTTCAGGGCAAGGTTTTTCTTGTGGATTGCCGCGATTATTCCAAAAACAAGGCCGATCTGGAGCGGCTGGAGGACTTCTGGCTGAGTTACAAGAGTAAGCCGTTTGTGATGCTCGGATCTCATTGTGGTGGCGATGTGGCGGCTGCAAAGGAGAATATCAAGTCTGCCGACATATCGTTTTCTGTTTATGCGGGAGCTACTTTTGAGTCTCAGACTTTTGAGGCGCAAAACGGGCTTATCTATGTGATTCATCAGGGCGGCAAGATGGCGATTAAGACAAAGGACCTAAATCGTGCCTTTGAAGCGGTGATCAGTGCGCTTACTTGGGGTGCGGTGCCGTCAACCGTCGGGCAGTACCGTAAGCTTATCGACTACGAATTGGAGGTGTTGCCCGGCAAGGCGTATCTTCATATCAAGGATATGCAGAAGGCGCTTCCCTCCGATGCTCAGTATTATGCCGCGGCATTCAAGAAATTGGATGCGGACGAGGAGGTGAAGAAGGTCTCCAAACTTGAGGAGATCGCCCGCCGAGTGAAGGATTTCGATCCGAATACCAAGAAGGGCGGCAAGACGGTCAAGGTGAGTAAGAAGAAGATCGAGGCTCTGATTGAGGCGGCGGCGCCGCTCAAGGAGAGTGAAAATCCGCTCATTGTTCAAGAGGCTAAGAACTGCATCGCAGACCTCAAATGGGCGATGGCGGAGATGTAATGCCTGTCGCTAGGTGCTTGGCGCAGGAAAGTTCAAATTCAGGAGGGTCATGATGAAACGAATTATCGCTGGTGCCATAATGGTGGTTGCTGCTGTGGCTAACGCCGGGTTGTGGGAGGGAATTACGGACGAGAACCATGTTGGTGGTCCCAAGATCACTGAACGAGATCTGTTAGGTAAGGTCGTGTTGTTGTTCATCATGAATGCCAACGAGCAGACGGAGAAGCAGACGCCTCGTGTGGAGGAGCTGTACAAGGCGTATGACAAGAAGCGCTTTTGTGTACTCGGTTCTTGGGCAGGGGAGAAGGAGAAGGCCGCGGCGGAACTGCCGAAGCTCAAGACGACGTTCCCGGTGTATAAGGGGGCGAAACTCGCGACCGATGCTAAGGAGCGTGAATCTGGAAGTGTCGCCGTCATCAGTCAGTTCGGCAAGGTGCTCGTGTCGACAACCATGGGCATGGGATTAAAGAAGGAGGATGAGGAGATTCTGGTGGGTGCTATCACTTCGGTCGGTATGCCGCCGAATATTATTCCTGGCGTCACGCTGGAGAAATACAAGTCGCTTGCGAACAAGTTGAAGCTCGGTGTCAATCTCAAGGGTACAATCAAGGCGCTTGAGAAGGATGTCGCTAAGGCGGACAGGAAGACGGCGACGGTGATGGATAAGGCCAAGGCTGAGGAGGCGTCGAGCATCCTTTCTGCAATCAAGGACGCCAAGTCGGAGATCCGTGATAATATTATTGCGCTTGCCGACATCAATCCAGATGCGGCGCTGAAGTTGCTTACCCAGTACGTGAAGAGCTTTCCTGACGAGGCAGCGGAATACAAGGATAAACTCGTTGAGCTCAAGACGAAGGCGGCGGAGTTAAAGAAGACATCTAAGTGAGGTGGGATGGAATGCCGGAATTCGACAATATAACGGAGATACTGGAGCGAAATGCGCGTGAGTGGCCGGATGACGTGGCGCTTGTTGAAATCGACACTCCCGATGTCGGCAGGCATAAGACCTGGAAGGAGGCGGAGCTCGTCGAATCGGTGCCCGACAAGGCGTTCCGCAAGGAACTGACCTGGCAGGAGTTCGAGGAGAAGTCCAACCGTTTCGCCAACTTCCTGCTATCCCGCGGTTACAACAAGGGGGACAAGATTGCAATCCTGTTGATGAACTGCCTCGAGTGGTTGCCGATCTACTTCGGCATCCTCAAGGCGGGATGCATGGCGGTGCCGCTGAATTTCCGCTATACCGCCGATGAGATCAAGTACTGCCTTGAGCTTTCGGATGCGGTGGGGCTGGTGTTTGGTCCCGAATTCATCGGGCGTGTTGAGCAGATTGCGGATCAGATGCCGATGGTCAGGGCGCGGCTGTATGTCGGCGGAGACTGTCCCGTGTTCGCCGAATCGTACTACCGTCTTGTTGATTTCTGCGTGTCGAGGAATCCCGGCATTCGGATGTTTCCAGAGGATGAGGCGGCCATTTATTTCTCTTCCGGCACTACCGGTTTCCCGAAGGCGATAGTCCTTCAGCACCGTTGTCTCGTGCACAGTTGCAAGGTTGAGCAGGCGCATCACGGTCAGCAGAAGAACGACTGCTTCCTCTGTATTCCGCCGCTTTATCATACCGGAGCGAAGATGCACTGGTTCGGTTCGTTGCTCGTTGGCTCAAAGGCGGTGCTGTTGAAAGGTGTGAAGCCTGATTGCATCATCCGAGCAGTTTCGGAGGAGCAGTGTACGATCGTGTGGCTGCTGGTCCCTTGGGCTCAGGATGTTCTGGACGCGATTGATCGCGGCGACGTGAAGCTCGCCGATTACAAGCTGGATCAGTGGCGGCTTATGCATATCGGCGCGCAGCCGGTGCCGCCGTCGCTCATTAAGCGTTGGAAGAGCGTCTTCCCGCATCATGCCTATGATACCAATTACGGGCTCTCCGAGTCGACTGGGCCTGGCGCTGTGCATCTCGGCATTGAGAATATTGATCATGTTGGCGCGATCGGTGTCGCCGGCTACGGCTGGGAGACGAAGATCGTCGGCTCCGACGGCATCACTCCGGTCAGGCCAGGCGAGGTTGGAGAACTGGCTCTCAAGGGTCCTGGCGTGATGAAGGAGTACTATAAGAATCCGAAGGCCACGGCCGAGATCAAGAAGGAACCGGACTGGCTACTTACCGGAGATATGGCAGAGGAGCGTGACGGGTTTATTTATCTCGTCGATCGCGCGAAGGACGTGATCATCACTGGAGGTGAGAACCTTTATCCGGTGCAGATCGAGGATTTCCTCCGGTCCAATTCGGCGATCAAGGATGTGGCCGTCATCGGGCTTCCCGACGCGCGTCTCGGCGAAATCGCCACGGCGATTATCTCGGTAAAGGAAGGGATGTCGTTGACGGAGCAGCAGGTCAACGACTTCTGTCTCGCGTTGCCGCGTTACAAGCGTCCTCGCAAGATCATCTTTGCCGAGGTGCCGCGCAATCCCACTGGCAAGATCGAAAAGCCTAAGCTTCGCAAGATGTACGGGGCGGCGGGGCTCGTCGCTCAGCAGAACGGGATCAGTTATTAATCGTTGGATGACGGAGAGGTGAGGAGAGTATGAAGAGAATTGGAATCATAGGTGCCGGACGATTTGGTATGTCGCTTGCGGAGTCGCTAGCCAATGCCGGTGCAGAGGTGCTACTTATCGATCGTAATCGTCCAGCCATGCAGAATGCGTCGGAATTCGCGACTGCGTTGCAGGGCGACGCAACCCAGGAACACGTGTTGGAAGAGGCCGGCTTTGCGGAGTGCGATGTAGTGATCGTCGCGATCGGATCTAACATGGAGGCTTCGATCATGGCGACGGCTAATTGTAAGGAGCTCGGCGTTCCGAATGTAGTGGCGAAGGCTACTAGCGAATTGCATGGTAAGATTCTTCGCAAGATCGGTGCTGATTCTGTTGTTTATCCTGACCGTGATAGCGCCCATCGTCTTGCGCGGGCGATTGCGAACCATGCGGTAGTTGATTTCCTCGAGGTGTCCGAGGGATATTCGATTGCCGAGATTGATGTGCCGGACGGGGTGCGTGGTCAGACGCTGGCCGAGGCGGATCTACGTAAGAAGAGCGGTGTGACGGTGCTTTGCATTCGCCGTGTGGGCGAAGATCCGAAGAAGCCCCGTATAATCGTGATTCCGCAGGCGAGTGACAAGCTTGAGCCAGATGACAAATTGATAGTCTTCGGAGAGACGCGCAAGCTGGACGCGCTGTCGTAATCGGCGCGGCAAGGAGTTCGCCGTTTGCCGCGCTGGCGTATTCCCGTCGTTTGTTGCGCGGTTACAGCCGTGCCCATGATGGGTACGGCGTTCTTATTTCCATGGGGATGCCGGAGATCGGGTGGACGAATCTTGCGGCGAGTGCATGGAGACAGTGACCAGTTTGGTGTTCGATCGCGAATGCTCCGTAAAGACGATCGTTGATGATATGCATTCCTGCGAGTGCGAGTTGAGCACGAATCTGATGGGTCACTCCAGTGAAGATCTTCACTTCAAGCAGGGTCCGTTCCTCGTTTTCCATTGTCGTATGCGCGATCGGCTTGAACTTGGTTACGGCGTGCAAAACCTTGCATCTTGCACCCTGTACCCTGCATCTTCTGACGTCAATCATACGGCAAAAGGGGAGTGTCGGGTCGTGAACGAGGTCGTTTTCAAGGGTGCCGCCGACGGCGACGGACCCTTCCACGAGGGCGAGATAGGTTTTCTCAACGGTTTGGGCTGTGAATTGCGCACGCAGTTCGTTAAAGGCTTCTGCGGTTCTGGCGACGAGGACGAGTCCAGACGTATCTGCGTCTATCCGATGTAATGCTCCAGCCATTAGGGGCCTGTCCCCAAGCGGGATGCATTCTGGATAGCGGGTAACGACAGCATTCATTAATGTGCCGGTTTCGCTATGGGATAGTGGCTGCACCGGCATGCCAGCGGTCTTGTCGAATGCAAGCAAAGCATCATCTTCGAAAACAGGAGGGGGACAGTCCCCATCGGGAAGGACCGTATTGTCCGCGGCCTCTGCCAGACGCCTGATAACGACGACCTCTCCTCCGCGCAGCTTGAGCCCTTTTGATGCACGTTTAGCGCCTGAAGGAGCGGATTCTTGCGCGCCTACGAGAATGTCGCCTGTCGCAATCGCCTCTTTGATGAAGGATCGCGTGGAGGAAGGGCAGGCCAAAAGAATTGCGGCGTCCAACCGAACGCCGCTCTTCTTGTTTGTGAATATTCTGTTCTCTATCAATTCCCTATTCCCTGTTCACTTACTCGTATCTATCCATCATGGAGGGGGCGATCGGTGCCATGCCTTCCCAGCTCTGCCCGCTGGCCCAGGGAAGATCGGTATCCTCGGCGGTATCGGCAATGCACCCCGCGAGAGCGAGAAGCCCGATACCGAAAGTCGCTTGAATAATTTTTTTAACCATTCTAGATTTAGCCCCAAAGACTCCAACCAGCCAAGTGATTAGTCGGCGAAGATGATGTCGCCAGTAGCGAGCTTATCCTGTTCCCAGCTGCCGATGATGTCGCAAATCACGTAGGGCTTGCCCTTGACTTCCTGGCGGATCTTGATGCGGCCGACGAACTCGCCAGCGGGGCCGTTAAAGCCTTTACGCTTTACGCCGAGTTCCAGCGCTGGAAGCGGCGAATCCATGTTTCCGCCATGAAGCTGTTTGAGCGCATGGTCGGAGAATTTGACGATCGCGAACATATTTTCGTTGTCGGCTTCGACCACTTCGCCTTTGTCGCCAGCGGGGATTGAGGCGACGGCGGTGCCGACCTGCGCCTTGCCGCCGCCGGTCTGGACAGACTCCTTGATGATCTTCTTCTGCGATTCGATGATCTTGTCTTTCTTCGCCAGCTCTTCCTTGCACTGCTCAATCTCGTTCTGGCAGTTTACGACCTGATCTTTAAGCGAGGTGATTTCGGTGTTGAGCTCTTCAATGTGGCTTTTCAGCCTGACGATCTCGTTCTCAAGCGCGGCCTTTGCTTCTTCGAGCTTGGCTATCTCGGCCTTCTTTTCCTCGATCGTGACCTTGTCCTGTCGCATGATCGGTTTCAGTTTGTTGATCTCGGCGATCGCATCTTCAAGTTTGCCGCGGAGCGCGACGAGCTCGGCACGGGTGGTGTTAAGCCGCGTCTGCTGGCCCTTGGCGGCCTCAAAAAGCGTGGAGAGCATTTCGTGCTCGGTGCCCTTGCCAGTCTTTAGCGGCTGATTGCCATCCATTACCGGCTTGCCCTCGCTGTCGAGCACGTAGACCATGCGGAGCTGACCGCGATCACGTTGGTTATCCCATTGGAATGTGTCAAGATTCGCTGTCTCAAGGGTATTGTTGTAATCCTCAAGGACATTGTCGGTGTTGGGGATGTCGATAATCTTCGCCTCTACAGGATCTGAATCCTTCTTGAGCTCAAGCGCTGTGGCTTTCTCGGCTTCAGCCTTTTCGATTGTTTTCGCGATGCTGACGAAGAAGTCTTCCTGCATGCGGTTACGATCGGTGAGCAACGTGCGCTTGGCGTTGAGCTGTATTTCAAAGAACAGCGCCGCACCGGAAAGGATGAGGAAAGAATATACCAGAACGTGAAGGGCTTTATTCATAAGATTAGTTTCCTGATTCAACTATGGGGAATGATACTCTTTTTCAGCGCAAAATGCAACCGTTTTTTGATACAATATGCGGCACATGGATTTCGAGGTTCTCAAGGAAGACACGCGTACAAAGGCGAGGTTGGGCCGGTTAACGACTGCTCATGGAGTCGTGAATACTCCTGTGTTCATGGATGTTGGCACGCTTGGCACGGTCAAGGCGCTGGAACCTCGTGATCTCGTCGAGCTTGAAACGCAGGTTGTCCTCGGCAACACCTACCACCTCATGCTACGCCCTGGAGCCGAGATTCTCGCGGCGGCGGGCGGTTTGCATAAATTCATGCATTGGGATGGTCCTATTCTCACCGATTCCGGCGGATTCCAGGTGTTCTCTCTGGCGAAGATGCGGAAGTTTTCCGAGCAGGGTTGTCGTTTCCACTCTCATCTTGACGGGCATGAGTTTTTTCTAGGTCCTGAAGAGTCGATGGCGATGCAGAAAGTCATTGGGTCTGATATTGCGATGGTTTTCGACGAATGTCTTCCATATCCCTGTGAACGTGAGCGGGCGGAGAAGTCCGTTGAGCGTACTTTACGATGGGCTAAGCGCTCAAAAGAAGCTCCTCACGCCGAATATCAGGCAGTTTTCGGTATCGTTCAGGGTGGAGTTTATGACGATATCCGTCGCCATTGTGCGGAGGAGCTTGTCAGGATTGGCTTTGACGGCTATGCGATTGGCGGTGTTTCGGTGGGTGAGCCTGAAGAGTATATGTATCAAGCTGTAGAAGCTAGTGTGCCGTATCTGCCGAAAGACAAGCCCCGCTATGTAATGGGGCTAGGCGTAATGCATCAGATGGCAGAGTGCGTTGCTCGCGGCGTCGATATGTTTGATTGTGTGATTCCGACGCGTATAGCGCGTCACGGTACGGCGATTACACGAAGCGGCAACGTTGCGATCAAGGCGGCGAAGTGGGCGAACGATTCTGGCCCTGTCGAGGAGGGGTGTGATTGTTACTGCTGTCGCAATTTTTCGCGTGCATATGTCCGTCACCTCATTAACTGCGGCGAGATTCTTGGTCTGCGGCTTCTTACGATCCATAATGTTCGTCGGCTTAATGTCTTTATGCAGGAGATGCGTGCGGCGATAGCGGATGGTTCCTTCCTGGAGTGGAAAGAAGATGTGAAGGCGAAGAGCAAAGGTGAAAGATGACGAGAATTCTGATTTTGACTAACAAACCAACAACCTAACCACAAATAGTTATGAACGAAACAACCGTAAACGAAGCCGCCCCTGCAACTGTCGCTACTGAAGTACAGCCCGTTGATGGCGCCTCTGAGCCTGCCGCGCCCACGCAGCAGGGAGGGTTCGGGATGCTTGTCCCGATGCTGCTGATCCTTGCGATTTTCTATTTTATGATGATCCGTCCTCAGCAGCGTAAGGAGAAGGAGCGTCGGAAGATGATCGATGAGCTCCGCGCCGGAGCGAAAATTGTGTTCGCTGGCGGGCTTATGGGCACGATCGAGCGTGCCACAGAGAAGACGTTCTTCGTTGAGGTCGCCCCCGGTACTGTAATTGAAATCGCGCGTAGCTGCGTTTCCGGCGTTGTCGCCGAAGCGGATGCGGCTGCGAAGTAAGCAAGAGTGGCATACCAACGCGGAAGGTTCGGCATTGAATATCGTCCCGAGGAGCCATCGGAAGAGACGCCGTGGCTTCTTTGGGCGATAGGCATTGCCGTCTTGCTTGCGGTGGGTTACGGATCTACTGCTATCTACAAGCGGGTGATTTGTTGGATTGATGAGCACCCCAAAGTCGAATCGCAGGTTTGTGTTGCGGAGTCTGGCCCGTTGGTGGGTCCGGTTGTGTTGGCGCCGGAACTAAAGCTCCGCGGTGATCGTCCGCGTCGTGTCAGCAATCTCTTGATGCGCCTTGAGCGAGCTATCGCAACTACCAATATCGCATTGCAAGTCGCGACTATTGAGGAGATCCGTTCGTTGCCTGGCTCTCCGGCTGCGGATTTGGATGATGCTCTCGCCCAAATGCTTGGTCCGCTCAAATTGCATATGCTTTTTGGAGCTGGGATGCGTAATGAATGGGTGAAGTTTATTACGGTCACCCATGGCATTTCTGCCAGTCGTATTGCGGCAGAATACGGTACTACATTAAAGTGTTTAGAGAAGTTGAATGGCGATGTTTCATCCTTGAAGGCGGGGCAGGAGCTTAAGGTTATGAATCATCCGCAGTTCCGTCTCTCGGTCTATACCAAGACAGGCATTGCCGACTTATATCTAAACGGACGCTTCTTTAAGCGGTATTATCTTCAAGGCAAAGTTAGCGGCGCCAACGGAAGTTATAGATTTGCTGCAAGGATTCGTGATTTACTATACGATAACGGGGTAAAATTTACTAAGTCCGATCTTGCCGAATTAGAGTTGTTGCTTCCCAAAGGTGCTAACATGACAATCGCTGATTTTCGGTGATTGTCAAGAATGCATCGCGCGCCATTCGGATGGGGTGTGCCCAGTGCGTTTTACGAAGACATGGCAGATCGATTTAGAACCGTCATCTTTTTCGCGTTGAAGTCCCCGTGTGTCTTTTAGCTGTAATTTCCTACGGTTTTTAGCCGAAACTTCCGCACCCTTATCCCACTTTTTGAATTGATGCACGTAAAGCTTTCGAGCCGGGGGCGATTCGGCGCTGGTGCTCGCTAAATCCGCGTCGGA
>CALYRV010000024.1 GCA_945483525.1 uncultured Verrucomicrobiota bacterium | reverse complement strand
CGGAGCGAGAAGTTTCAGGTGGAAACGGTAGTGGTGCAAAGGATGAAAGGTTTCTTGTTCATCCTGGAGACACTGTCTATTGTTCGATGTCGAATGCAGTGAAACGGAAGTTCCCGGTGCCGAGCTTCCGTTCGAGCGATTATCCTGGTCTCGTGAAGGTGGATGTCGAGGTTGGCATTGTAGCCGAGCGTGTTTTCGCCAGGTCCTTCGGTGCGGAGGTCGAGATCCGCGGCGCTTTTGACGCGGCGAAGAACCCCGAGAAGACCTTCGCTTCGGTTGAGAAGGCGTTCTCCAAGTTCGGTGAGACCGACTACAGTCTCGGACGTCTGACGGTGAACGATCCGGAACATCGCTTTGTGCCGATGAGCGTCTTGAACGATCTCCGCCGCGATCTCGTGGAGAAGCTCGATGACGTCCGCGAGAGCGAGCGTCTGCGTAAGGTGGATGCGGCTGTTGGATGGAGTAGTGAGTCGGGTTTGGAGATTGGTGGTTCGTCTTCGCTGCATACCGTTAAGATACGAGCTGATCAGTCCGTACCCGCTGGCGACTGGGACGAGGTGATTATCGCGATAAACATTCAGACGAGTCAGTCTTCCATTCACCAGTTTTCAACCGCAACCTCATCTCTCCGTCTTTCGCTGCCCGTTTGGAACGGCGAACTCGAGTTCAACAAGTTGCGTAGCAGGGTCAAGTCGCTCGTCCGTGAGGGATTTGCGAAGTGGGAGTGTTCGGATCTAGCGACCTTGCGGCTTTTGAGATCCTGTGGTGTGACCGATATTACTGCGGATTGGACTCTTTACGCGTTCAATGCGTCGGCGCTTGCGGAGCTTGCCGAGAGGGGCGTGAAGCGCTTTGTGGCAAGTCCCGAAAACAGTCGTGAGAACATACAATATCTCGCGGAATCTGGCTATGTGGTCGAATTCCTCAAACAGCAGTCCACACCGCTCTTCATTTCTCTCCATGAGCCGGCGGCCACTGAAGTTGAGGGACTCGCGATCTTCCGGCGTGACGGACTCTGGGTTACGACGAGGCGCATGCCGCGTTCGTTTGATGTTCCCGAGGGGGTATCCTCTCGTATCGACCTCAGTTGGGATCCGATATGCTCGTAAAGTTCTTTAGGCAGATTCTGAGTTTTTGCTGGCTGTTGCCGGGGTTTCTCCTGTGGGCTTCGTTTCCGCCCATGGGCGAGCGTTTTGACTGTTTCTTTGCGCTGGCCCCTCTTCTGTGGCTTTCGCGCAACGGCACGGTGGAGCGTAGTCGGCGGCTCTGGTTTGTCAACGGCTTCATCTTTTGGTTTGCCACGCTTTCGTGGATGCCGGCGATTGTGAAGAACAACGGACCTTGGCCGCTGGTGGTGCTCGGCTGGGTCTGTCTTGCCGCCTACTGCGCGCTCTTCTTCGGCGCATTCGGCTGGCTCTCAGCGATTTATTGGCGCTGGACGAGGACAATAACTCATTCGTCATTCCTCGTTCGTCGTTTCCTTGGTATTCTCTTTGTCGAGCCAGTCCTGTGGTGCGGACTCGAACTCGTGCGTTCGCGTTTCCTCGGCGGCTTCTCTTGGAATCAGCTCGGAGTCGCGCCGATCAACGCTGGCTTCGGTTCGCCTGCGGCCATTGGCGGCGTGTATCTCGTAAGCGCCGTGGTAATCCTCGTGAATGGCACTATCGCTTCGATCGCAGAGCGCTTCCTTACCCGCGATCGTCGCTGGTGGCGGACGCTCGAGACGTTCGTTCCGTTTGCGATTATTTTCGGAATTTATTCTTTCCATTCCCAACCCCAGTCTTCAACTTCGGCCTCTCATCTTTCCGTTGCACTTGTCCAGCGCGATTTCCCGTGCTGTTTCAAGTCGCAGGATCAAGAGAATCCCGTCGCGGTGTATTCTAATCTCTGCGCGAACATTTCGGCGCTAAAGCCAGATGTCGTGATTCTGCCCGAGAGCGCGTATGCGGAGATTGCTCTGCTCGATCATCCGAACGCGATGCGGTTCTCGCAATGGATGATGAAACTTACTGGCGCGAAGGCGGTGCTTGCCGGAGGTGGTCGCTACACGCAGGACGGAAGGGCGTACAATTCTGCGGCCATCTACCTCTCCGAGTGTTCCAACGCATGCCCAGCTCGTGCCCAGCTTCCCAACCCCCAGTTCTATGACAAGGTACATCTCGTTCCGTTCGGCGAGTTCATCCCTGGCGACAAGCTCATCCCCGCGCTTCAGAAGTTCGCACCCGTCGGCACCTGCTATCCGGGCGAATTGAGGCTTTTACACCTTCCCCGATCTTCAGACTCAACCTTGCCGCTGGGCGTTGCTATTTGCTACGAGGACAATGATTCGGCGCAGATGCGCGAGCTCGCGAAGATGGGCGCGAGGCTGCTCGTGTTCATCACCAATGACAGCTGGTTTTCGTATTCGCAGGAGACGGTCAGTCATGCGTGGCAGGCCACAGCGCGTGCGATAGAGACGGGACTGCCGGTGGTTCGTGTCGGCAATTCCGGTGTGACGGGAATCATCTATCCTGACGGCAAGGCGAACTGGCTCTGCGGTCGCGACGGAAAACTGCTCGTTGACGCGAAAGGCACACTCTTCGACCGCGTCACCATCCCGAATCCATCCGAATCCTGCACCCTGCACGCCACACCCTGCACCCCCTACACCCGATTCGGCGATTGTCCGTTGGGGTGCGCTTTTGCTCTTCTCATGCTGGGATACATTTTGGTATACTTATGGAATAACTATGAAAAACGAAGAATTGTGTCCCTGCAAATCGGGTAAGACCTTCGGCGAATGCTGTGGTCCAATTATTGCTGGCGCGGCTAAGGCCGAATCCGCTGAACAGCTTATGCGTGCCCGTTACTCGTCCTATGTGACCGGCGATGTAGAGTTTCTGCGGACTTCCGCCACCAAGGCGGTACAGGCTGAGTTTGACGAGGAGGCGTCTCGTGCTTGGTCGCGAGCCGCCGAGTGGCATGGTCTTGAGATCGTCGCTACCGAGAAGGGCCAGTCTGGTGATAAGGATGGCGTCGTCGAATTTCGTGCGCTCTACACCGCTAATGGTGAGTTCTGTAATCATCATGAGGTCAGTCGGTTCGTCAAGGAGGACGGTGGTTGGAAGTTCGCGGACGGTGAACTCGTCGGAGAGAAGCCGATCGTCCGTGAGCAGCCCAAGATCAATCGTAACGATCCCTGTCCCTGCGGTTCCGGCAAGAAGTACAAGAAGTGCTGCGGCAAGGGGAAGTGAGCCGTCAGTTGGTAGTTGATAGCTGGTAGTTGGTAGATAGCAGATGTCGAGTAATCCCGATTTCGACAGGTGGTATGCGGCGACGCACGTGAAGTTCATCGTGCGTCCTTCGCATAATCTCGAGACGTTCGGGAATACGCTTGTCAATTACACGCTTATTTCAGAACTCGAGGACTATCCCGGCAAGATTCGAATTCGCGAGGGGCGGTTGGAGGCGCATCAGCCGCAGATCATCACGCCGAAATCCATCATTGAGACGATCGGCTTCAGTGATGAGGCGAATGCGTATCTCGAGTATCTGAAGGAGCACGAGGACGATCTTCGCATCCTACGTTACGGTTATTGTCTCAAGAGCGACAAGTTCAACGAGTATGTGGTGACGGATCCGATGTCTGTCGTCGCCGAGCGTGTGAAGGCGGAGGTGCTTGCGAAGCACGATCCCTTTGCGGCGGTGCTTGAGGGCGTGGACGAGCCGTGGGACGTTTCGTTGATTGTCCTCTGGATGAATGAGGTTCAGCGTAGTGCCAAGACGAATCTGAAGGAGTTGCAGGAGAAAGGGAAGCTTTTTTAGTGTCGGGTGCCTAGTGCTTGGTGCCAGGTGCGTAGCATTCAGCGCATAGTGAGGAGAGGATATGGAAAGAGCGACGAAGATTATTGCGATAGCGAATCAGAAGGGTGGGGTCGGGAAGACCACTACAGTGGTTAATCTTGCGGCGGCGTTGTCGGCACGTAAGCGGTCGGTTCTTGTTATCGATCTTGATCCGCAGGCTCACGCTACGCTGGGTCTCGGGCTTGAGAAGCAGCCTGGCGTCTCCCTTTATCAGGTGCTGATCGGGGCGAAGCCGATTGAGGATGTCATTCAGCCGACCAAGTGGCCGAATCTGAACGTGATCCCGTCCGAAGTTGATCTCGCTGGTGCGGAGCTCGAGTTCGGTGCGCGCGAGGATCGGTTGGAGATGATCAAGAACGCGCTTGCCCCGGTCAAGGAGTCCGGCGCATTCGACTATATCATTCTCGATTGTCCGCCGTCGCTTGGCATCGTGATGACGTCTGCGCTTTGTGCGACGGACGGCGTGCTGATTCCGATTCAGGCGGAGTTTTTGGCTATGGACGGACTTGCGCTTATCACATCGTCGATCGAGCGCATTCGCGCAGGGGTGAATCCCAGCCTTGAACTCAACGGTATCGTCTTCACGATGGTGAATTCGCAGGCGAAGTTGACGACGGACGTGATGAATGAGGTCCGTAATCATTTCGGTGACAAGGTCTACGAGACGACGATCCCGCGCAACGTCCGTGTTTCTGAGGCTCCGTCGATGGGAACACCGGTGGTGTTTCTTGATCCCCGGTCCAAGGGCGCTTCGGCCTACAAGGCGTTCGCGTGGGAATTTATGGCTAAGAACCCTACCCGCGTCGTTCCGGTCGTCCTCCCTGTGAAGAAGCCTGATGAAACTGTCGGTAATAATCCCGTGTCACCCGCGCAACCTGCCGACGCTCCCACGAACGCGTGAGTCGATCGCGGAGGCGGCTAAGGGTCTGGATGTCGAGGTGATCGTCGTTGATGACGGCGCGTCTCGGGGTCCGAGCTGGGCGCGCAATCGCGGTCTTGACCGGGCGAAGGGGGATTACGTTTTTTTCGTCGATGCGGACGATACGGTGCGTTCTGATTTTTTCCGTAAGCCTGTAGAGGCGCTAGAAAATTTCAAGGCTGACATATGTTTTTTCTCCGGTGCAGGTTCGATTCGCCGCACTGCCGCATATTATGAAGGATTAGCCGCTGTGCGCGAAAAGTACATGCCGGCTTTCTTCGGTTATTCGTTTGATGATGTGCGGCGGTCCGATGCCGGGGGCGGACTTAATGAGCGCAAGGAGCCGGGATCGGTGTGGCTGGCGGCGTTCAGACGTTCATTTTTGGAGGATCATTCGTTGCGTTTTGAGGAGAGTATGACTTTCTTCGAGGATGCGATGTTCCTTTCCTCCTGTTGTGCTGTGGCGGAAAGGGTGGTTTCTATCGAGGACGTTCTTTACGATTATCTTCCGCGCCCTGACGGCAATCTGGCGTCCGGACTCGGTTCCGCGCGTCATGTCGACTATAAATTCAAGTCGCTCGCCTTTAGGAAGCGGCTTGATGCGCAACACGGAGGCGCGCTTTGGAAGTATTGTGAAGCGAGTTGTGTGCTGTCGGCGCTTGAACTATTGCGGGGCGGACATTTCGTTTCTTTCTTCAAGTATGTTGCCGATCCGCTGGTGAGGAAGGCTTTCAGGGAATTTCCATGGTCAATGTCGATTATCTTAAAAAGCGCGCGCAGATCGTAAGCGCCATTCGCCGTTTTTTCGACGAAAGGGATTTCACCGAGGTGACGACTGCGGTTCGTATCACGGCTCCCGCACCGGAGCCGCATATCGACTGTCCGCCCTGTGGCAAGGAGTTCCTCCGCGCTTCGCCGGAGCTGCAGATGAAGAAATTGCTGGCGATGGGGATGGACAGAATCTATCAGATTGGTCCGTGTTTTCGTGAAGGGGAGTTGGGCTCGCGGCATAATCCCGAGTTCACGATGATCGAATGGTATCGGCGAAATGCCACGTACCAAGATATTGCTGAAGACCTAGAGGCGTTGATGAAGGGGCTATTCGCGGAATTTCCGCTCTCGATCCCGACTCATGACCTTGATCACTTCTCGACCATAACCGTGCGCAAGGCGTATGTTGAATTCGCGGGGTGGGACCCTTGGAAAGAATGGGACCAGGATCGTTTTGACTTCGATATGGCGACGAAGATCGAGCCTAATCTTCCCAAGACGCCGGTGTTTCTGATCGATTATCCTCCTCAGGCATCTTCACTAGCGAAGATTTCCGTCCGTTCTCAACCTTCAGCCTCGACCTGTCGCATCGCAGAGCGCTGGGAGTTTTATTGGCAGGGGATGGAGCTTGCGAACTGCTTCACTGAACTCTGTGACGAAGCGGAGCAGCGCGGCAGATTTGCCGCGGCGAAAGTCGAGCGTCAGGCGCTTGGCGAGAGTGATTATCCGATTGACGAGGAGTTTCTTTCGCTTCTTCCGGAAATCGGTTCGGCGTCCGGTGTCGCCCTCGGCGTGGACCGACTCGTGGCGTTACTCTGTGGAGCCTCCGATATTCACGCCGTTATGGCGTGAAAAAGTTGAAATTTCGTATTGCGCGGGGGTGGGGGGTTTGATATACTCCCCCAACCATGAAGACCATAATAGCTACTGTCGGGGCCGTCATGACGGCTGTTACCCTCGGGGCTCAAGAAGCCGACGAGAAGTCTGCGGAAGTCGAAGGTCAGCAGGAGGAGACTCCTGTCTTTGAGGCCGGGTTCGATCTTGACCTCTATTCGGCATATGTTTGGCGTAACGCCATTCAGAACGATCATATCGTGATTCAGCCTGGCGTCTGGGCCGATTTCACCATGCTTGATCCGTTCTGGTTCGGCTTCAGCGTTTGGCAGAATTACGATCTGGATGATTGTCGCCGTGAGGATCTTCGTCGTGCATTGACCGAGACTGATTACAACGTTCATGCCGGGGTTACCGCGTGGGCGTCTGAAGACGAGGAGATGTCGCTCGAATTCGAGATCGGCCATGACTGGTATGAGAATCAGTTTGTCCGTGGCGAAGTCCGTGGGGATTACGCGAGCACCCGCGAACTCTACCTCAAGGGAACTTTCGCCAATCCGCTCGTTGATGTCTACGGACAGATGTCCTGGATGTATCGTGATTGCGATTCTGGCGACAAGGGGTTGCATTATGAGGTCGGGCTCAATAAAGAGGTTGCGCTTGTTGAGGATGCGTTGACGCTCGGCTTGGACGGCAATGTTGACTTCGGCGATTCCGATTATCTTTGCTTCCTCCACGGAGAAGTAGGTCCTAACTCTGTTAAGCCGCGTAGTGGCGTCGGCGGTATGACGCTTATGGCGTATCTCACCTGGGATATTGCCGACTGGGTGGCCGTTAAAGGTACCTTCGCCTGGACCAGCATTCTTGACAATGATATTCGTGCCGAATACGAACACAAGTACCGTGATTATCTCTGGTACGGGGTTTCGCTCAACTTCGCGTTCTGATCTCGGGACTGAACATTTTAACATATCATCACCCCGCGGCGTTTCGGCCGCGGGTTTTTTGATATAATTGATGGTATGAAAATACCACTCCTGCTTGTCGTGGCGCTGTTTTGCGCAGGTTCTTCCTTTGCCAGCGATCGTGCCGAAAAATATGCGTTTGCGCGTCGGGCTGCGGCGGACGGAATCGTTCTGCTTGAAAACAAGGACAATGCGTTGCCTTTGAAGGCAGGCGAGCAGGTGGTGCTTGCCGGAGTGACCAGCTACTACAATATCCGTATGGGCTGGGGGTCCGGCGATATGATGCTGTGCAATACGGTGCAGTATGATGTCGGACTTGAACGCGCGGGGATTAAGCTTGACGCGGATTTTGCGAAGCTTTATCGCGACTTCATCAACGATCCCGTGCGCAAGACGAATGCCTATGAGCGGATCAATCTCGATTGGGCCAAGTGGACTACGAGATTTGAGGAGCCGGACCTCTACGGGGCCAAGTTCGCCGCGTTTGCGAAGGGTAAGCGTGCGCAGAAGTGTATTGTGACGATCGGACGCGGCGCCGGTGAATCTGAGGATCTCAAGGACGCCTATGGAAGTTTCCGTCTTCATTGGCAGGAGGATTCGCTCATCAAAGCGGCGTGCGAGAACTTCGACACGGTCATCGTTCTTTTGAACTGTCCCGGCGTGATGGACACTTCGTTCATGGAGCGTTATCCGATCAAGGCGCTTGTATTCACCGGATATCTCGGAGAGGTCGCCGGCGATGCCGTGGCGGATATCCTCACCGGTAAGGTTAACCCCTCGGGCAAGACCGTCGACACCTGGGCGAAACGCTACCGGTTCTATCCGACGACGGACTGCTTCGGCACACTTGACATTCCGTATGACGAGTGGTGTCCTAATTACGGGCTTTTCACTGGCGACATGGAGATGATCCGCTATCCGTTTGGGTACGGACTCTCCTACACGACTTTTACGTATGATCAGGCGATGCTCGCGAAGAAGGCGAAGTTCGAGGCGGAAGAGGATGCCTGGAAGGTTTCTGTTCGTGTCACCAATACCGGTAAGGTCGCGGGCGCGGAAGTCGTTCAGGTGTATGTCGACCGTTCCGAGGTGCGGTCTCCCGCGAGGTCGCTCTGCGCTTTCGCGAAGACGAAGGTGCTGCAGCCGGGGGAGAGTGAAGTGGTCGTGATCCCATTCGGACCTCGGGATATCGCGCGGTTCTTCCATGTCGGCGATACTACGGACGGCGAAGCGGTCTGGCAGGTCTCCAAGGGTTTTTATTCGGTGATGGTCGGCAACTCCGCGAAGTCTGCCTTTTTTACCGACGTCATAGAGGTTAAGTCGGATATCGTCGTCCAGAAGGTTAAACGGCGTTTTGACGGACGTGACAATGCGATTCCGAGACAGGAACTGGTGAAGAAAGCCGAGGGATTCGTGAAACTTACCGATGTTCTCGCGAAGAAGGCGACATTGGAGGATCTCGTTGCGCAGTTTACGGACGAGGAACTGGTTGCGATGATCAACGGACGCATTCTCGACGGTGAAGGTTACGCCGTCGACGGCGGCACCGGCGTGGGCGGCATGAAGTCTGGAACGGTTGCTTGCGAAGCCGGCGAGTTCTGGTCCAGCGAGAAGTACGGTATTCCCGCCGTGACTTGCGCGGACGGTCCGTCAGGCGTTCGTCTCGGCAATTTCGGCGATCCCGTCACTAAATACAACCCAGTCTGCGGAAAGATGTTTGCTTGGCCGTGCGGCACAATCCTGGCACAGGGCTGGGATCTCGCCGCGGCAGAGAAGTTCGGGCGGATGATTGCAGAGGATATGAAAGAATCGAAAATCGACGTTTGGCTGGCGCCTGGCGTCAATATTCACCGCAATCCGTTGTGTGGACGAAATTTCGAGTATTTCTCTGAGGATCCTCTTCTCGCGGGTATGATGGGTGCCTATGTCGTGCGCGGTGTCCAGACGCTTTCCGATGGCACGCCTTCGGGCTGTATCGCGACAGTTAAGCACTTCTGCGCGAATAACCAGGAGTTCTGCCGCGGTGAGGCGAACAGTATCATGATTAGTGAGAAGGCGTTCCGAGAAATCTATCTCAAGCCGTTTGAAATCGCGGTTAAAGTCGGAAAGCCGCTGGCGATCATGTCCAGCTACAACAAGGTTAATGACGAATATTGTGCGACTACCTATGACCTTATGACGGGAGTGCTTCGTGAGGAGTGGGGGTTCGACGGACTCGTGATGACCGACTGGTGGAATTCCGCGTGCAAGGTCAATCATCCTGCCGCTGGTAACG
The DNA here is from genome assembly GCA_945483525.1 of uncultured Verrucomicrobiota bacterium. The sequence continues at coordinate 9,080 of CALYRV010000024.1, read as the reverse complement.
ATGTTGTCATGCCTGGCATCCGCAATGATTACAATTCAATGCTTGCAGCGCTTAAAGACGGGCGAATGAAACGTGCCGATGCACAGCGCGCTGCAGTTAACGTCCTGAAGTCTGCTTTATATAAGCTTTCCTGTATGCGGTGACCCTCTTGGTTTGACCAAAAGACAGGATTTCCTACGATTTTTCCGATTGACATACATACTGGTAGGTATGTTATAATATATATCGTGGCTAGGAAAAGCAAGATGGAGGCGGAAAAGACGCGCACGAGGATACTCGTTAGCGCCTTATCGCTTTTTGTCAAGAAAGGTTATGATCGTACCACATTTACTGACATTGCCGAACGGCTTAAGATGACCAAGGGTGCGGTCTACTGGCATTTCGAGACGAAGGAGAAGCTGCTGATGGCGCTGGTGGAGGAGCTGATGTCGAAGTTCCAGCGCCGGCTGATGGAGTTCCTGCCCAAGGGTGAGCTGACTTTTCCTGCCGTCGCCGACATGATGGTGCAGACCGCTGAGCGTCTGGTTGAGGATGCCAAGAGTGCGGCGTTCTTCATGTTGATGAAGACCCAGATAAAGTGGAGCGACGATTCGATGGCCGAGACTAGGGCGAGGCTTCTGTCGCGCGATATGAATGGTCCGTATCACACCTTCATCCGGGCGGTTGAGAACGACATTTCGTCCGGTAGGGTGCGCAAGGGCGTCAACCCGGTGGCGATCGCCACGGTCGCGGTGTCGGTGTGGGATGGGCTGGTGCAGTCCAAGATCGAGCGTTTCCTCGAGTGCGATCTAAGGGAAACGCTCGCCAATACCTATGCGGCCATGTGGAATTCGATACGCTCTTAGTGCGGGTGTGCGGATGACCGAGAATTTGGAGAAAACGAAAATGAACGAGAAAAACGAGAACAAGTCGAAGGTTGGTGAGGTTGTCGCGACGGCCGTCCTGGCTGCAGTTTGCGTAGCCGGCGGTTGGATTGGCTGTGGCATCTACACCGGCTACATGATGGCCAAGAAGAAAGCTCAGATGGCGATGATGGCGCATGGTGCCGATCCGACGGTGGCGGTACGTGCCGTCGAGCAGCGGCCCTACAATCTCCCCAACCGATACGTGGCGCATGCCGAGGCGGTGCAGGAGGTCGATCTGCTGCCGCAGGTAGACGGATATGTGAGGGAGATCAAGTTCAAGGAGGGCGATCTCGTCAAGGAGGGACAGCTGCTCTATGTGCTGGATGACGAGCGTTACCAGGCGGTTGCGAACCAGCGTCGGGCGGACCTCGCGGCGGCTGAGGCCGAGCAGCGCCGTGCCGAGCGCTACTACGAGCGTATGCAGAAGGCGGACGAGCGCGGCATCACCCAGCTCGAGCGCGATAACGCCGAGGCTGAGGCTGAGCGCTCGAAGGCCGCGGTGTTGCAGGCGAAGGCGAACCTCATCGTCGCCGAATACGACCTCAAGAAGACGCAGATCTTCGCTCCGATCTCTGGCCAGATCGGCAAGACTACCGCCCATGTGGGTGATTACGTGGCGCCTTCGAAGGGTGCTCTCGCGCACATCATGCAGGTTGACCCGATCCGCGTTACGTTCCCGCTGACCGACCGCGCCTTCGTCGAGATGCGCGAGGCCCAGCGCAATGGGCGCAACGTTAATGACGAGGTGCGTACGCGGCTCGTGCTGCCGAATGGCGATGTCTACGGCTACGAGGGTGTTTATGATTTCGACGACAACCAGATGAGCCGCGAGACCGCGACGATTATCATGCGTCTCAGCTTCGCCAATCCGGACCGGCTGCTTGTTCCTAACAGCTATCTCACGTTGCTCGCCGACAGTCGCAATCCCAAGCCGCTCGCGTGCGTGCCGCAGCAGGCGGTCGTCAACCTCGCCGGCGGCAACCAGGGCGTCTTCGTGCTCAAGGAGGATGGCACGGTCGATCAGCGTGTCATCACTACCCGCGAGTCCTACGAGGGGTGGACGCCGGTGGTGAACGGGCTGAAGGTCGGCGAGAAGGTCGTTATCTCCGGTGTCTCCAAGCTCCGTCCGGGCATGAAGGTGATTGTCGCCGAGGCGACGGATAATGACGATCTGAATCCTAATTTCAAGTCGCCGGTCGATGATTGAACTCATGACGGTGGTTGGGGAGACGATAAGCAGCTTTTGAGGTGATACAGATATGAAACTAGGAATCAGGGCGGCGGTTGACGCGTTGAAGCCGTTTTCCAGGATCTTCGTTGAGCGTCCGCGCTTCGCGATGGTGATCGCGATCGTGCTCGCGATCGCTGGCGTGATGTCCATCTTCACGTTGCCGATTTCGCAATATCCGCGGCTTACGCCGCCGACCATCAGCGTGACGTACAACTACTATGGCGCTAATGCTTCGGCGGTTATGAATTCGGTCGCGATGCCGGTTGAGGATTCGGTGAACGGCGTCGACGACATGCTTTACATGACCGGTGAGTGTTCCGATGACGGCAGCTACGAGCTGACAGTCAGCTTCGAGGTCGAGTCCGACCGCGATATGGACATGGTGAAGGTTCAGAACCGCGTCGCCGAGGCCGAGGCTAAGCTGCCGACTGAGGTCACTCAGCTCGGGCGGAAGATCCGTGCGCAGAGCGAGGATCAGCTCGGATTCATCTGTTTCCATTCCCCGAAGGGCACTATGACCCGTCAGCAGATCTCCGACTACCTCTACGGCAACGTGCAGCCGGTGCTCCTGCGAATCCCGGGCGTCGGTGAGGCGACGATTTACGGACCGCGTCTGGCGATTCGCGTGTGGCTCGATCCCGAGCGCATGGCGGCGCAGGGGATGAACTCCGAAGAGGTGATTGCGGCAGTCTCGAAGCAGAATGTGCAGGCCTCGATCGGCAAGATCGGTGCGAGCCCCGTCGCCGAGCACGGTGCGAAGACGGTCACATTGATCTCCAAGGGGCGCCTAATGAGCGTCAAGGAGTTCGAAGATATCGTCGTGCGCCGTGACGAAAAGGGCGGCATGGTGCGGCTCAGGGATGTCGCCCGCACCGAGGTCGGAGAGGAGAACTACATGTTCACCAGCCAGTTCGATGGCAAGAGCGCGGTGTCGATTGGCTTGGCTCAGAAGCCGGGCGCGAATGCCATCGCGACGATGAACGAGGTGTATGATGTGATGCGCGAACTCGAGAAGGGCTTCCCCGAGGACCTCAAGTGGACCACTCCTTACGATGCGACAGACTATGTGCGTATGTGCATCAAGGAGATCGTGATGACGTTGCTCATTACCTTCGGCCTCGTCGTATTCGTCTGCTATCTCTTCCTTCAGGACTGGCGCGCGACGTTGATCCCGTGTCTGACGATTCCGGTGTCGATCTGCGCGACCTTCATCCTGATGGCCGCGCTCGGCTACTCCATCAACCTGCTGACCCTCTTCGGCCTCGTCCTTTCGATCGGCGTGGTGGTCGACGACTGCATTGTCGTGGTCGAACGCGTGCAGTACTTGATTGAGACCCGCGGTTACAACGCGAAGGAGGCGACGATCCAGGCGATGAGCGACGTCACCTCGGCCGTCATCGCGACGACGCTCGTACTACTCGGAATCTTCGTGCCGGTGGGCTTCATGAGCGGCATCACCGGGCGTATTTACCAGCAGTTCTCGATCACGCTGTCTGCGGCGGTGTGCTTCTCGACGCTCTGTGCGCTGACGCTAGCCCCGGCGCTCTGCTCGCTACTGCTTCACGAGGCGCGTCCGTTCCTACACGGACCGTTCGCGTGGTTCAACTCGATGATTACCTCCTTCAAGGGCTTCTTCGTCGGCTGCGCCAAGTGGCTCGCCTCGCGGCTCTTCCTTACGGCGATGCTGCTGGTGCTGGTGATCATGCTGACCGTCCAGTTCTTCATGCAGACCGAGACGAGCTTCCTGCCTGACGAGGACCAGCACGTAGTGTTCGCCCAGCTGGAGATGCCCGAGGGCACCGCCCGCGACCGTACGCGCGACGTCTCGCTGCGCGCGGTGGAGCTGCTACGCAGTATCCCCGAGGTCCGCTGCGTCCTTACGATCACCGGCTTTTCGCTGATGGGCGGTCGCGGTGAGAACCTCTGCTTCATGATGATCGACCTCACCGACTGGTCTGAGCGCCGGAATCCCGAGCAACACGCCCTGCAGATGGTGAAGCGCATCCAGGGGAAGCTGCAGGCGATCCCAGAGCCTGTCTGGAGCGTCTTCACGCCGCCGGCCATCCCCGGTCTCGGCGTGGCGAACGGCATCTGTTTCCACGTGCTAAACAAGGTGGATACCGATCCGATGAAGGTCGATGCCGTGCTGGGCAACCTGCTGATGAAGCTCAACCAGCGCCAGGACGTGATGGTCGCGATGTCTGGCTTCAACGCGAAGACGCCGAAGCTCTACTTCAACCTCGACCGCGTGAAGGCCGAGATGCTCAAGGTGCCGGTCGCTACGGTGTATTCCACGATGCAGAACTACCTCGGTTCGCGCTACGTGAACGACGTCAATCTCGGAACGCAGGTAAACCGCGTGATGGTGCAGTCCGACTTCTCCGGCCGCGCGACACCAGATGACGTGGCCCGCCTGTTCGTCCGTAGCGAGACCGGCGCGATGGTGCCGATCGGTTCTCTTGGCACGATGACTCGCGAGCTTGGTCCGCGGACCGTCGCCACCCGCGACAAGTACCTCGGCGCGATGGTGACCGTCATCCCCTTGCCTGGCGTCGCCTCCGGCACGATGATGCAGGAGATCCGGAAGCTCTGCAAGGACGAGCTCCCCGAGGGCTTTGACATCTCCTGGACGGATATCTCCTATCAGGAGGCCCGTAACGAGGGCACGGCTGCGCCGCTGATCCTCCTCGCGGTCATCTTCGGCTATCTCTTCCTTGTGGCGCAGTACGAAAGCTGGACGATTCCGCTTCCCGTGATGCTCTCGATCTTCGTTGCCGTTCTCGGTGCTCTCCTGGGGCTTCGCTACTGGGGTATTCTTACCACCGGGGCACCGTTTTCGCTGTCCGTCTACGCGCAGCTCGGACTCGTCCTGCTGGTGGGGCTCGCCTCGAAGAACGCCATCCTGATTGTCGAGTTCGCCAAGGACAAGCACGAGAAGGAAGGGGCATCCATCGTTGATGCGGCGGGCAGTGCGGCGGGCGAACGGTTGCGTGCATTGCTGATGACCGCGCTCACGACACTACTCGGCACGCTTCCGATGATGATCGCGACCGGTGCCGGCGCGGCAAGTCGAAACCATCTCGGCACGACCGAGTTCTGGGGTATGTTCGCGTCTGTCGCGTTCGGCATTCTGTTGGTGCCAGGGCTCTACGCGCTGTTCCAGACCTGGCGCGAGAACGCCAAGCGATTCTTTGCGTATGTCGGCACGACTGCGCAACGCCGTCGTGAACTTAATTCGAGAAAGGCCAACTGATGAAACTCAAGTATCCGATTATCGCGTCCTTTGCCGCATTCACTGGCTGTGTCTCGTGGATTCCGTCTGTGGGCCCGTCCTACGAGGAGCCAGAGCTTAAGGAGTCTAGGTATTTCCTCCCTGATGCCGGACTCCCCACCACCAATTACACCGACACTTGCGAATATAAGGCGGCGGACTCCAATAACGATGTCCGTGTCGTCATCTCCGACGACGTGATGTGCAAGTGGTGGAAGCGATTCGATGATCCTCTGCTTGAACGGCTTGTTGAGGGAGCTGTCACCAATAACCTGTCCTTCCGAATGGCCCAGGAACGATTGAATAAGGCTCAGTGGGAACTTCTTGGCAGTTATGCTGCGTTTATGCCGAAGTTCACCGCTAATGGCGCATGGAATCGCAATTGGTATGGCAAGCATACGCCGACCGGATCGGCCTTTGGCAAGAACTTTTCTGCAATCAACGCCCAGCAGGTTACATTGGATGGTACTTGGGAGATTGATATCTTTGGCGGTAGTCGTCGTCTTACGGAGGCGTCGATAGCGCAGGCGGAGGCCGCCGGTTGGACGGTGGCGGACGCGTGGCTTGCGCTTACGACTCAGATCGGACAGCAGTATATTAATCTCCGGACTACACAGGCGCGACTTGCGGTCGCGCGCCGTAACCTTAAGCTCCAGAGTGAGACATACGAGATCCTGAAGTCTCGTTTCGATTCTGGCATCGGTGACGAACTTGCCGTTAATCAGTGTGCGTACGTCGTCGAGCAGACGCGTGCCGGTATTCCTCCGATGCTCGCGCAAGAGGAGGCGCTTAAGAATGCTATCGCTATCCTCGCTGGTGAACGTCCAGGCGCCCTGGATGAAGCGCTTGAGGCGCTTCCGGATGATCGAGATTGGCTCCTGGCTCCGCAGAGGATTGGCGAGCTACCGCTTGACTGGATTCGCTCGCGTCCTGATGTGAAAGTCGCCGAACGTAAGCTGGCGGCAGTAACTGCACAGATCGGTGTGGCCAAGGCGCAGTGGTTCCCGAGGTTGTTCATCACCGGAAGCGTTGGCTTTCAGAACAATAAGCGCACAAGGCTCTTTACCGCCGATTCGTTCATTGCTTCTCTGGGACCATCCGTCAGTTGGCCGATTCTCCAGGGCGGAGCCATTTATGCGAATGTCAAGGCGACCGAGGCTTCTGCTCGTGAGGCTGCGCTTGCCTATGAACTCGCGGTTGATAACGCCTATGTCGGAGTGCGTGACGCTTATTCGGCGTATACGCAGGAATATCATCGCTATCAGTCGTTGCAGGCGGCGGTTAAGTCGGCGCAGGACGCAGTGTCGATTTCGCAAGACCTGTACAAGAACGGACTCAAGGACTTCAATAACGTCCTTGATGCGCAGCGTTCGTTGCTGCAGTTCGCCGAACAGCTCGTCATTTCCCGAGGACAGATTACCGTTGATCTCATTGATCTCTATAAGGCTCTTGGAGGCGGACTCTCGAGCGAACAGTGAAAGTCGCGCTGACAGGTCCCGTTCAGCTTGAGCTGATTGCGCCGTACTTCGCGAGAGCGGGGTACGGCGTCGCCGCTCCTGGAGACGTTCCAGATGTTATCTACGACGTGACGTCGCATGAACGGCTTTTGGCCGAAGAGACGCCGGGTTTTTATGATCCGCGCATGGAGAAACTTGCTGGGTGTCCGTATTCACTCGTCGGCATCGAGGCGATTGTTGAGGAGTTCGGCTGGTTCATCGCTTCCCGCACAACTCCCACCAGACTCTCGTCCAACTCCCGTTCAATTGCTGTTCAGCCCCCAAAGATTCTCGCCGTGGATGCGGATAATACGCTTTGGCATGGAATTTTAAGTGAGGATGGGCCGGATGCGTTGGTGCTTTGCGAAGAGTTCTTGAAGGGGCTAAAGGCACTCGCCGATGACGGAGTCGTTCTCGTGCTGCTCTCCAAGAATGATCCCGGCTCTATAGCGAAACTGGCCTGCCGCGAATCTTCGTTTTCCATTCTTCATTCTTTGTTTGCCGCCAGCCGCGTTAACTGGGAACCTAAAGCCGGCAATCTGATCGAGGTCTGTCGTGAACTGAATCTCGGACTCGATTCCGTCGTCTTCGTCGATGACAACCCACATGAGCGTGCGCAGATGAAGGCTCACCTGCCTGAGGTTGTGGTGGCGCCGTGGAACGGATGGAAGGGGGATTGGGAATTGGGAATTGGGAATGGGGAATCGGTGAGGCATGAGAAACAGCTTGTCCGGCGGCTCAGGGAGTATTTTTTCGCTGATGTCGGCAAGACCGAGGAGGACAGGCTGCGGGCGGCGGACTATCGGCGCAGAATCGTTGACGCGTCATCCCTGCCGCGGAATAAGGACGAATATCTCGGCTCACTCGGACTCTGGGTGGAGGCGCGGCCGGCGGAAGCACGTGATCTTGATCGTCTTGCACAGATGGCTGGCAAGACCAATCAGTTCAATTGCACAACCATTAGGCGGTCCAGGGAAGAGTTCGAGAATCTAGTGGAGGCGGGAACTGGTTGTGGTACGGCGAGGGTTTTTATCTTCAGAGCGGGAGATAAGTTCGGCGAGCAGGGAATAGTTGGTTATGTTATAATTGATAAGGATGGGCGGCGGATTTCGGATTTCGTGATTAGTTGCAGGGCTATGGGGCGTACTCTCGAATGTTTCATGTATGAATGGGTTTCCCGTCGTGTGGGGTGTCGGCCTTCAGTGGATTTCGTTCCTACAGCGAAGAACGCGCCAGCAGCTGAATTTGTGGGGCATGTTGCAAAAGGTGTTGGGATGAAAACATATTTTGAGGAGATTGGTAATGGCAAGGAAGGTTGATCACGAGCAGCGTAAGAAGGAGATTGCTGCTAAGGCTCTTCGTCTCTTTTCGCAAGTCGGATATGATAATGTCTCGCTGATTATGATTGCGGCAGCGGCGGGTGTCTCCCGCACTGTTCTTTATAGATATTTCTGTTCCAAGCGTGAGGTGCTGGATGCCTCAATCCAGCAGGTGGTGGATATCATTGAGGGGCGTTGTACGAAGATCATGGCGTCTCGCGCGTCTGCAAGCGAGAAACTTATCGGCATCTGTCATGCTGTTGCTGATGAGATGTTTGCGCATCGTGAGTTTGTGATCGCCGTTTTCGATTTCGTGGTAGGGATGGTTCGTACTGGTGCCGATATGAGTGCCGGTATTGCGGAATATACATACGGAACCCGTAATGCGATTAAATTACTCGTTTCTCATGGTAAGAAGGCAGGTGAGTTCCCTGAGATTCTGCTGGAAGATAGAACATCTGATGCCATTTATGCTGAATTTGAGTCTTGCGCCATGCGGATTGTTTTGAATACCGAGCGTAATGCTGAGGCGGCAAAAGTCCGTTTTTCCGATATAATTCATGCTATTTCCAATTGGAAATAAGCTAATTTTCCTGTCCGTCCTCGTTCGGGAAGCTCGTCTTGCCGAATGCGCGAACTCATGAGGCCGAGCGTTGACCGGGACGAGCTTCCCTCCCGAAGCCGCAGTTATTGCCAAAGTAAACGAAAGACCCAATCAACCTATGCTTTTCCCACTTTGACCAACTAAACAAAATCTAAGGTCGCGTTCACTCTGGCAAAGCACCGGAGAATCTGGCTGTAGCCACCCTTATCCCACTTTTTTGAATTGATGCACGCAAGGTTTTCGAGCCGGGGCGA
>CALYRV010000023.1 GCA_945483525.1 uncultured Verrucomicrobiota bacterium | reverse complement strand
TTGACTATGAAATATTTCACATGCACAATCGTCACCATGGTTGCTGCAATGGCCTGCGCGGACACTCCCGATCTCACTGGCTCGCTCGAGTTCATTGCTAATCCCCAAATGGAACGTTGGCCGAATAACGCGCTGGCGCGCGCTTGCCTCGATCTGCAGTTCTATCAGGGGCGTCTGTTCAACGGCGGTGGAGAGGTGGAAACGAATCCTGGAGCGCCGTGGATCAGCTCATTGGATCCTTATGACAATTCGATACGATTCGAGTTCGCTCCCGGCACCGAGGCGATCGCCAATTACCGGGTAACCTCGTGGGGCGATCTGGTGACGCCTTCGCAGGATCCTCACGAAGGTGATGCCAATCTCGGACATGTGTTCAGTCGCAATCCTGAAGGTACCTGGACTGTTTTCAAGTCGGTCGGAGGCTCAATCGCGGCCGGCACGGGCAAAACTGTGGCCAACAACACCCACTGTTGGGATATGGAGGAGTTTGACGGACGAATTTTCGTCTCGTGCTATAACCTGCAGTCCTCTACCGACCATTGCAAGACCTTCACGGCCTGCAGTCCGATTGACAACGCCTATCATTCGATCGGCTACTGCTATGCTTACACGCGCAAGTTCTTGACATACCAGTACCAGTACGATACGATCAGTACTTTGCGTCGGCAGATGCATCTGCTGCGCTTCGGGGATTCAGAACTCTTCGCAATAGGCAACACGGTCGTCCAGCCGCAATACATCGGCAGCAAGATCGATTCCTCCAAGGTCAACTGCCAGGAGTATTATCGTTATGACAAGACGACACATGCGTTTACCGTGGGATCCCAGCCTGTAAGCGACATCTATCCTGGTCTGTCAACGAACGATTACAGGCTGGTGGGACGTAACCTGACCTATCTCGCGACCAACCAGTTCGCTAAGGTCTGGGCCCGAATCTGGCATACGACCCCGTTCAAGAACCGCGTCCTCTATGTCGGCTGCTATGATACGCCGCCGTATGGCAGCGTGTCGAAGCCCTACGAGGATTCTATCGCCCTGACTTCCTATCCGTTGCCGCTGATGGGGTGTTCGGCGACCGTCACGAGCGGTAAGATTAAGGCGACGCGAATCAGCTTCGGCAACGACAAGGAGAACTACCCGTGGGACTTCGCCGTCGTCGGTGACACCGTCTATGCGCTCACTTCACGCTATGTGGCGGACGGAAAGAAGAATCATCATATCGTCTGGAAGTCGACGGACGGCGTCAATTTCACCGAGGTCTTCTCGTTCGACTTCCATCAGAACTTCATTTCGCTTGAATATCGGGACGGTTGGTTCTATCTCGGTGTCGGCTATAAGGCCGCGACGAAGGGTTATACGTACGACAAGACGGGGGATGAATCCGGCGCGATCTACCGCGTGTGGTGTCCGCAGGAGCCGGTCCGGGTCGTGCCGTCCGTCAATACTCTCAAGCTTGCCGAAGGCGCCTCGGCAACGGTTACCTTCAGGCTTTCCGCCCAGCCTCCGTCTAATCTGGTCCTGCGCGTTGGCGCGGCGCTCAAGAACACGCGTTTCACCACAGACAAGTCGGAGCTGACCTTCACGACTTCAGACTGGAACGCCCCGAAGTCCGTTACGATCTCCGTGGATGACAACGACATCCTCGACCTGAATCGCAGCGGCGCGGTGGTCTGCGGCTCCGCCGGCTTCGATGTAGTCCGTGGCGAATTCTGCGGCTCCGAAGTCACCGCGGGCGTTATCAATATCATTCTCGGGGACAGTGAGTTCGCGCCGCCCGCGAACGGGGAGATCTACACTGCGGACGACTTTTACTGCGCGATGGCGTTTCCGGACGGCGATTACAAGATGATGAACGACATCGACCTCACGGATTCGCTCTTCACGACGGTTCCGGAGTTCTCGGGAACGCTTGACGGGTGCGGACACACTATTTCGGGACTTGGTGACGGACCCTTGGCGACGCTTAATCGCGGCGTCATCAGGAATCTGACGCTGGACGGCACGGTGTCCGGCAAGGCTACGGAAGTGAAGGGCATCGCCCGTGGAATCTTCTTCGACAAGATGTCCGGCGGAGCCTTCACGAACTGTGTGCTAAAGGGCTATACGCTGAAGGCCGGAGCTCCGGCCACGATCCTCGGACTGTATGTCGCCGAGGTGAATGGTCCGTGCGAATTCGCCGGCTGTTCGACGGCGGCGGACTGCACGCTCAGTCAGGCAGGTTCTCATGACTGCTCCATCGGCGGCATGGTCGGCAAGATCGAAGTCCTCGGAGCCGAAGGGGTCGTCGCCGCGTTCATCGATTGCACGAACAACGCCGCGATAGCGGCATCGGACAACTATAAGGCGGCATCCGGAGCCGGCGGTTTCGTCGGATACGTCACCGGTTCGGCGTCCGTGAACCAGTCAGAGGTCCGGTTCATCCGTTCGGTAAACAACGGGACGATCACCGGCAAGGACAGATCCAGCGTCCTGGGCGGTTTCGCCGGACGATTCAACGCGTCGGACTCGAACAAGTCGAGTACACTTGCGTATTTTGCCGACTGCGTCAATAACGCGTCAATCTCCCATACCGGCAACGGCAAGTCGTCCGGTGCCGCAGGCGGTTTTGCCGGCATAATCGGGTATGCCGCGAATGCCGAGTTCGACCGGTGCGTGAACCGCGGCGACGTCACCGGTCCGTCGCAGCTTTCGGCCGGCGGACTCGTGGGTGAATTCGGAAATCCGTCTCCGGTCGGAGCGAACGGCGTTCGTATCGTCAATTCTGCGAACTACGGCGACATCGCCGCGACGAACAATGTCGGTGGGCTTATCGGCAAGTCCACGGGTTCGACGGGTACGGGGTGGAAGAATGGACACTGGAGGTTCTTGAATTCCGCGAACTACGGCTCTCTCGCGAAGACCGCCGTGACCGTGAACGGTGAACTGTCGGCGTCCGTTTCCTGCGAGGCGACGGCCGCGACCGCTTCCATCACCGTGTCGAACTGCTGGACAGTGACGGACCGTTTGTTCGCCACGACATCTCGCCAGGCGGCTTGCGGCGGAAACTACACGGCCGCGACCGACGCCGCAACCGCCGCCGCCGCGCTTGACGCGGCCGCCGCGAAAGATGAGTCGTATCTCTCCTGGGCGGTCGGTCCGACCGGCCACCCGGAACTCGTCGCCGAAGAACCTACCATCCCCGTCGAACCTCCGGCGATGACCTACCAGTTCTATCACGAGGCGCTTAATGTTCCTGCGCTGCACGCGAAGGGCATCACCGGCAGGGGCGTCAGGGTCGGCGTCGTCGACGACGGCATCTATCCGGTCGTCATCGGCGGAGTGACCAATCTCGGTTTCGCGGCCCTTGCGGGATCGGCCCATTCCGGATATCACGGCACGTCCGTCGCTTCGCTGATCGGCTCGAAGGAATTCGGTCTCGCGCCTGACTGCGAGATCTGGGCGTATAACTCGGGCGATTCGGCCGGACAGACCGGACTCGATCGGACGCTGGCTGGACTCTGGTGGTGCGCCACCAACGGTTGCCAGGTGATCAACATGAGCTTCGGCTTCGCGCCGGACATGTACACCGCCGCGCAACGAACCGCCTTCGATGCCGAGCTCGCCGAGATCCAGCGGCAGACCGGGGTGATCCTGATCAACGGCAACGGCAACAATGCGCTGAATGACATCAATTACTTCCCGCAGGACTCCGAATGCGTCATCACGATCGGAGGACTCAAACCCGACAAGACGCCTGCGGCGCTGACGGACAGCTGGCGCAAGGACTTCTGCACCTTCGGCGACCAGGTTCCCGACTTCGTGCGTCCTGATGGAACGATCGGGATGTTCGACGGAACCTCCTGTGCCTGTCCGCTCGCGACCGCGCTTGTCGCGTTACTCCTCCAGCAAGAGCCGACGCTGACCCAGGACGAGGTCTACGGCATCTTCAAGAATTCCGTCGAAGTGCTCGCTCCCGGACGGACACGTGAATATGGCTGGGGACTCCTCCAGGCGTGCGAAGTGCCTGCGGACTACAAGCGCCAGTCGGAATACGACGCCGAAAAGTCGGAGTGGGTGAAGCTCCAGAGCGTCACCATCACCAACAAGTATATCACCTATACGCCGGCAGACAACTTCTACGAGATCACCATGCGTACCGGTTCGGTGATCCGCCTGATGTTGTCGAGTCCGGTTCCCGCGAACGCGACGGATACGAACGTCTACTGGTATTGCGGCAACAATCACGCCGGCAAGACCATTCTCCTCGACCAGATCCTGCGGGCGCCTGACGAGATCGCGACCGTCACCGAGATCACGATCGGCGGTCAGACAATCAAGCTCCCGACGCCGAATCTCGAGAACGTGTATTCGTATCAGGGCCTCAACGCGAACTACGAACTGCTGTTCAACCTCCGCGTCCGCCTCACGACCGATCCCGTCGAGATCCCGGAGAACGAGGATCCGAACTACGTCCCCGCCGATCCCGAGCGGCCCGAGCGCACCGATTGGAGCTATTACCACGAGTCGCTCAACGTGCCGGCGCTGCACGCGAAGGGCATCACCGGCAGGGGCGTCAGGGTCGGCGTCGTCGACGGACCGATCAACGAGGTGACGGTCGACGGCGAGAAGAACCTGACGATTGCCAGACTCGCCGGCAGCGGACACGGCAACGGACACGGACTTTCCGTCGCCTCGATCATCGCCTCGAAGAAGTTCGGCATCGCCCCGGACTGCGAGCTTTACGCGTATGACGTCGGCAACAGCACCGCCGCGGACCAGGTGAACAAGGTGCTGAAGGGGCTCTGGTGGTGCGCGACGAACGGATGCAGGGTGATCAACATGAGCTTCAGCTTCAATCCGTTCCAGCCGGATGTCAAGGATCTCCGCGAGTCGTTCGACACCGAGATCAAGAAGATCTGCGACCAGACCGGGGTGATCATGATCGCCTCACTCGGCAACAACGGACTCAACGACAACCCGTACTTTCCGCAGGATACGGCGTATCCAATTTGCATCGGCGGCATCACCCAGGATAAGCAGCCGACGGACCTTACGAAGAGCTGGCGCCACGATTTCTGCGCGTACGGCAAGCAGGTCCCCACGTTTACCAAAGCGGACGGAACCGTCGGCAGCCAGGACGGCACGTCCTTCTCGGCGCCGATGGCCACCGGAGTCGCGGCCTTGCTGCTGCAGCAGGTCCCGACGCTGACACGGGACGAGCTCTACGGCATCCTCAAGGGTTCCGCCGAAGTGCTCGCGGAAGGACGCACCCGCGAGTACGGCTGGGGACTGGTCCGGGCGTGTGAGGTTCCGGCGGACTACAAGCGCCAGTCCGAATACGACGCGGAGAAGTCCGTCAAGGTCAGGCTTGCTGGCATCACCATCAACAACCAGAACGTCTTCTACAATCCCGAGGTCGGATTCTTCGACATGACGGTCAAGGTCGGAAAGGTCGTGAAGATCGATTATACGCCCTCGCCCGCGAACGCCACCGACAAGCGGGCGTACTGGTACGCTGGCAACACCCAGAAGCTGGAACCGATTCTGGCCGATGACGTCCTCCGGGTGCGTGACGACGCTTCGCTGGTCGGCGGGTTCGCCACTTACACGGCGAGGAACGACGACTATGAGGAGCTGTTGATGTTGCGCGTCTTCTTCACCGATCAGGACATCGGTCCGGAACCGGAGGAGCCGGAAGAGCCCGTAGATCCCCCGTCCGGTGATCAGTCGGTCGTCTATGTCGCCGTTACCGGCAGCGATTCCGCTGCCGGTACTCATGCCGCGCCGCTACTCACGATCTCCAACGCCGTCGCCCGTCTCGGCGCGACCGGCGGTAAGATCATCGTCGGACCCGGTACGTTTGAGCAGAAGAGCCCTGTCGTTGTTACTGCGGCTGTAGAAATCGTCGGTGCCGGGTGCGGTCTTGACGGGACGGTGATGAAGAATGTCGGAAAGTATTCTTACGGCAAGATCTTTCGCGTGTTAGAGATGAACCATCCGCAGGCGTTGTTGACAGGTGTCGTCGTTTCGGCTGGAGATATCGGTGCCGGATCAGGTATAGGCGGCGGAGGCGGGATCTTGCTGACGTCCGGCGTCGTCTCGAACTGCGTGGTTCGCGATTGCCTGGCGCGCCAGGCGAGTAATCCGATGCCGAATGGCGGTGGCGTCTACGTGTTCGGAGCGCAATCATTGCTCACCCATTGTGTGATTTCGAATTGTACCAGCAGTTTCAATGATAAATGGGGCAGCGTCTGCGGCGCCGGTGTGCATGTCGACGGCGGAAAGGTGTCGAACGTGCTGGTCGTGGACTGTCGTTGCAATGTGTCCGAGCCAGGATACGAGAAGATCGTCGGCGGGATCATGTTGACCGAAGGGACTGCCGAGAACTGCACGGTCGTCGGTTGCTGGGGCAGTAAGACCGGAGGAATCCAGGCGAGTCCCGCGAAGAACAAGACGGTATCCGTGGTCAACTGCGTCGCCTTCGGCTGCGAGAAGAAGCTGAAGGACGGTGAGGGCGTTCTCCAGACCACGTCTTCCAATGGTGACGGAACCGAGTCGTGCTTCTTGAACTGTTCATTTTCTGCAACTGCCGCCGCTTTCGTCGATTACGCGAACGGCGATTACCGTCCTGTTGCCGGCGGAGCATTGGTCGATGCGGGCGCTGCGATCGCCGACGCTCCCGCCGGTGACCTTGACGGCTATCCGCGCGTGGTCGGGTCTGCGATCGACATCGGCTGCTTCGAGTGGCAGGAGGGCGGAGCCGTCGAGTTGGAGACGCCTGTCCTGAGCGGGAGTTCATTCGGATTTTTCGGAACGGGTATATTCTCGATCGCGGTCGAGAATTCGGTTCCCGGCGCATACTATACTGTTTTTACGGCCGAAGACCTTAAAGGGGCTTTTGTCGCCGAATCGGCGTCCGTTCTTTGTGGCGGCGAAACGCTCGTGCTCGAGATGGATGCGTCCGCCCCGCAGAAGTTCGCGAAGATCGTAGTCTCGACTGCTCCGTTCGTGAAAGGATTTGTGCTGCCGTAGATTTGGTATAATATGCGATTATGAAAAATGATTGCATATTCTGCGCGATCGCCGCGGGCGAAATCCCCAGTTTCAAGGTGTATGAGGACGATCTCGTCCTCGCGTATCTCGATATCAATCCCTTTTCCAAGGGCCACACCCTGGTGATCCCGAAGGCTCATACCACGGGACTCCTCGATACTCCGGACGAAACCCTCGCGGCTGTCATCGCGCGCGTGAAGAAGGTCGCGGCGCACCTCAAGCAGGCGCTTCTCTGCGACGGATTCAACATCCTCCAGAACAACGGCGTGGCCGCGGGACAGACCGTCATGCACGTCCATTTCCATATCGTTCCGCGTTACGGCAATGAGCAGCTTTCGTTTGAGAACCACAAGGGTGACATGGACGAGCTGAAGGCTCTTGCCGAAAAGATCAGAATGGTCTGATCCAACTCTCGCCAGACTCCCGCTCAATCTTCCAACTCTCGCTCGACTTCTTTCATGAAGACCAAACCGCTTTTCATTGTGATGTCCGCGCCCTCGGGCTGTGGTAAGTCTACTCTCATCGACATGATCCTCCAGGAGTATCCAGACGTCTGTTATTCGATCTCCTGCACCACCCGCGAACCGCGCGGTGAGGAGGAGGAAGGCCTCGACTATCACTTCAAGTCCAAGGAACGCTTCGAGGAGCTGATCAAGGAGAATGCGTTTCTAGAATACGCCTGCGTCCACGGCAACTACTACGGTACGCTCAAGCAGCCGATCGTCGAAGTGCTGAATGAAGGTAATTCGATGATTCTCGATATTGACGTGCAGGGCGCCGCAAAGGTCCGCGAGTACGTCCGTGGCCTTCCGAATAACGATCCGCTCAAGATCGGCTACGTCGACATCTTCATCCTTCCGCCTGATATGGAGGAGCTCCGCCGCCGTCTCGAAGGACGCGGCACCGATACCCAGGAGGTTATCGAGAAGCGGCTCGCGAACGCAGAAGGCGAGATCGCCCGCGCCGACGAATACATGTTCAAGGTCACCAACGATGATCTCGCGATGGCCTACAAGCGTTTGTGCGATCTCATCGACGCGCTGTCCGGGAGGATGTGAGGATGTTTGGCGAGAGTTGCGCAAGAGTTGGGCGAGAGTTGGGAGGTTGAATGGCGGCGTTCAAGCGATATGAAGAAATCGATGCGTGGAAACTTGGCCGTGATTTGGTTGCCAGAATCTATCAGGCAACAAGCAAAGATCCGCTGAAGAAAGATTGGGGCTTGAAAGATCAGATTCAAAGGTCAGCGGTTTCCATTTGCTCTAACATTGCCGAGGGATTCGGCCGCCGTGGTAATAAGGAGTTTGCGAATTTCCTCTGGATTGCGAAAGGCTCGGCCGCCGAAGTGTCGTCACAATTGTATCACCTTAAAGATCTCGGACATTTAAGCGGAGATGAGTTTGACGAGTTGTATAACCTGACTGAAACTATTGCCGCCAAGATATTTTATTTGATCAGATATCTGGCGGACAATATTAAGCAAACGAAATTATGAAACGGAATCTTCTTTGTCCCAACTCTCACCCAACCTCTCAACTCTCGCCCAACTCTCGCCCAACTCTTCGATATGCGATGGTCGGGGGAGGAAAGGGTTCGTTTATCGGACCGATCCACCGGATGGCGATCCGCATGGACGATCTTGCGGATCTCGTGGACGGCTGCTATTCGCATGAGGACGACTGGCGCGCGCTGATTGAACGCGTGAAGGGCAGGGTCGATTTTCTCGCGGTGTGTACGCCGAATGATTCGCACTACGAGATCGCGAAGGCCGCGCTGAACGCGGGACTTGACGTGATGTGCGAGAAGCCGCTTTCGATCACCATCGAGGAGGCGCTGGAACTCGAGAAGCTCGCCAAACGCAAGCGCCGCGTCCTCGGTATTCCGTTCACTTACACCGGTATGCCGATGGTGAAGCTCGCGCGTGATCTGATCGCGAAGGGCGAGCTCGGCAAGATCGACAAGGTCGTGCTCGAGTATCAGCAGGGCTCCTTCCGCAAGATCGATTTCACCAAGCCGCTCGACAAACGCAACGCCTGGAAGATGGATCCGAAGAAGTCCGGCAAGAGCTGCGTCGTCGCGGACATCGGCGTGCACGCCTTCAACCTGATCGAATACGTCACCGGACTCGAGGTGAAGGAAATCCTCGCCGATCTTTCCTCATTCGCTCCCGGCAACCGGCTCGATGATGACGCATCGATCCTGATGCGTCTCACGAAGGGCGCCAAGGCATCGCTGGTTGTCTCTAAGGTGGCGACCGGTGAGGAGAACGGGGTGCGACTCAGGGTCTACGGCGACAAGGCGTCGCTCTACTGGAATCAGGAAGAGAACAATTATCTTTGCGTCAAATCGCCGTTCGCGCCCGAAAAGATCTACAAGCGCAAGGCGCCGTATATGGTGTCCGTTTCGCCGCGGAGCGTCGAGTGTTCGCGGATTCCCGCGGGACACCACGAGGGTTTCATTGAGGCCTTCGCGAACATCTATGACGAATTCTGCGCCGCGGTCCGTGACCGTAAAGCCCACGATTTCCCCGGTCCGCGCGATGGCGTGCGGACCATGAGGTTCGTAGAGGCGGCGCTTGAATCCGCCAAGCGCAAGAACATCTGGGTGAAGATCTGAAACCGCAAGGGAGGATATCGGCTATGCGCCTGTCAGCATTAATGCTCTCCGTCTTCGCGTCCTGGTTTGCGTTTGGCGGTGGACTTGAATGGCGACTGCCGAAAGGCGCGGTACGAGAAGGCGATATCCTGTCCGTCCGCCTGGAAAATAACGGCACCTCGATGGCTTCTGCTCCGCTCGAGCTTTCGGCCTACGTCGGTAAGGTGCTGAAGGTGACGGTGAAGTGCCGCGGCGAGAATGTCGCGCCCGGACCTCAGCACTGGCTCGGATTCAAGTTCATGATCTCATATACGGATGCGGTGACTGGTGCGAAATCCTGGCCCGGCGCGAATTGCGAGTCCGGCAGCTGGGACTGGAAGACGGTCGAGATTTTAATGGATCTTCGGCGCGTGAAGCCGGAGAAGGCGGGGCTCTCTATCGGCATTCAGGATTCGCGTGGTTTCGTTCAGTTTGATCTTTCGACGCTGAAGTTCGAGACGGTCAAGCCGCTGTTTGAATACGATACCTCGACGGAGAAGTGCGTCTACACCGACCGCGTTAAAACGCGGCAGATCCGCCGCGGAGTGATGCTGCCGGCGAACGCCTGCAAGGAGGACGACTTCATGACACTTCGCGATTGGGGCGCAACCCTGGCGCGCTACCAGATGGTCCGTCGGTGGAACGCGAAGAACGATAATACCAATGTCGCCGAGTACGTGAGCTGGGTGGATTCGAAGATCGACCATCTCCTGAACGAGGTGCTGCCGTGGGCGGAGAAGTATGGGATCGAAGTCGTCGTCGATCTCCATGTCCCGCCGGGGGGACGGCGCGAGGACGGCGACATGAACATGTTCTACGACGAGAAGTATGCGAACGTCTTCATCGACGTGTGGAAGAGGATCGCGACGCGTTGCAGGGATAGGAAGGGCATCTGGGGATACGATCTCATCAACGAGCCGTGTCAGAAGCACCAGGGTGCGGAGAACTGCGATTACTGGACGCTGCAGAAGCGGGTGGCGGAAGCGGTCCGCAAGATCGATCCGGTGACGCCGATCGTCATCGAGTCCAGTGGCTGGGATTCGCCGACGGAGTTTCCGATTATGCATGTCCTAGATATGCCGGACGTCATCTATCAGGCGCATATGTACATGCCACACGAATTCACGCATCAGGGTGTTCACGGGAAGTGGAAGCCGATCGCCTATCCCAATGCGGAGAAGGGCTGGGATCGCGAGTATCTGCGGCGTTGCCTGCAGCCGGTGCTGGACTTCCAGCGGCGTCATGACGCGAAGATATATATCGGAGAATTCAGCGCCATCGCGTGGGCCGAGGGGCCAGCGGAATATCTCAAGGACTGCATTTCGATTTTCGAGGAATACGGTTGGGACTGGACCTATCACGCGTTTCGCGAATGGAACGGGTGGTCCGTCGAACACGACGCGCAGACCCCGGGCAAGTTCGCGTCGTCCGCCGACAATCCGCGCAAGCGTGCGCTGCTGAAAGGATTTCGCAACGCGAAGAAATGAAGCAATGGAATTCATCGCGATAGATTTCGAGACAACCGGATACGAGAACGGCAATGTCAACGAGCCGTGGCAGCTCGGTGCGGCGTTGGTTCGCGATCTTGAGATCGTCGAGACCCGTGAATGGTTCTTCGATGTCGAAGGAGCGCCTGAACGGGCGCATGAATCGGATGCGCTCGGGACGTTGCAGAGTTCGTTTGACGTCTGGTCTTCTTATCTGATGAACCACCGTCTGGTGGCGCATAACATCGCGTGCGAGAGGACGATTCTCACGCGCGTCGCGCCGCTCACGAAGTGGGGCCCCTGGGTGGACACGATGAAGCTTGCTAAAGCGCGTTATCCGAAGCTGCCGTCGTATAAGCTCGGAGATCTATGTGAGATTTTCGGCTGCATTCCCGACATGCCGGAACGTACTTGGCATGACGGACTTTTCGACGCGATTGCTTGCGCGAATCTGGCAATGAGGTTGGCAATATGAATACAGTGAAGGTGATGGGAATCGTGAACGTAACGCCCGATTCGTTTTCGGACGGCGGCAAGTTCTACAAGCCCGAAGAGGCGGTCCGTCGGGCGAAGAACCTAATCGAGGATGGTGCGGATATCATCGACATCGGCGGCGAGTCGACGCGTCCGGGGTCTGTCCCCATCACCTGGGAGGAGGAGTGGTCCCGCATCGAGCCGGTCATCAGGCAACTTTCGTCCATCTCTCACCCGACTCTCTCTGTCGACACCTACCATCCGGAGACGGCGGAGAGGGCGGTTGCCGCCGGAGTCAAGCTGATCAACTGCGTCTACGACGAACCGGTTGACGACATGATCCGCATCGCCGCCGCCCATCCTGGGGTCGAACTCTGCATCCCCGCTAAATCATTTGAAAAATTCCGCAACTCTTCACTTTTCACTCTTCATTCTTCACTTTGTTATCTCGATCCCATGATCGGCTTCGGCACGACTCGTGAGGAGGATGTCGAGCTCATCCGTTCGATTCCGGAGCTGGCGAAGAAGGGGCGGGTGCTGATCGGTGCGAGCCGCAAGCGGATCGTGAAGAAGCTGACCGGCGAGAAGACGCCGGGCAAGGATATCGCCGGCAATCTCGCGATCGTGATGTACGCGGCGATGAAGGGTGCGAGCGCGGTCCGCGTGCATGACGTCAAGGAAACCGTGCAGGCGCTTCGCGTCCTCGGACAGATAGCAATGTAACCCCATTCCCCGTTCTCCATTCCCCATGAAAGTCCTTATTCACAGCTGTTGCGGTCCGTGCGCGAGCGCCTGCGTCCCCAGGCTTCAGGACGAGGGACATGAGGTGACGATGTATTTCGCGAATTCGAACATCGACACCGAGTCGGAGTTCGAGAAGCGCAAGGGCGAGGCGAAGAAGCTCGCCGATCACGACCGCGTCGGTTTTGCCGCGGAGCCTTACGATCATGGGGAGTGGCTTAAGGAGGTCGCCGCTGGTTACGAGCGCGAGCCCGAGAAGGGCGTGCGTTGCGAGCGGTGCTTCCGTTATAATCTCATGAAGACCGCGGCTTATGCCGCCGCTCACGGTTTCGACGCCTTCACGACTTCGCTCACGGTCTCTCCGCATAAGGTCTCCGATGTTATTCTCCGTGTTGGTTCCGAAGTGGAGGTCCAGCTCCCGTCCGGCTCCCGGCCGGCTTTTCTCCCCGAGAATTTTAAGAAAAAGGATGGTTTCAAGAGGTCGCTTGAACGCTCGGCCGAACTCGGACTTTACCGTCAGTCGTATTGCGGCTGCGAATTCTCCAAAGACGCCCATTGCTCACGTACTCTGCCAGCTACCAGCTACCAACTACCAACTGGTTTCGATCGTGCGGACGGCTATGTCTTCGATTTCGGCGGAGTGATTTCGGTGTCGCCGATGCCGAAGTGGGAGCGGACACTTTACCCGTATTGCGAGTCCATTGGAGTCGACCGCAAGTACGTGATCAATGGCTTTCAGAAGTATCGTCGGCTTTGGGATTCGGATCAGATGTCGTTTCGCGAGATGTACGACCGGATCTTTGCGGATGCGGGGCTGCGGCCGCCGACGGACGAACAGTTCGCAGAGATCGTGCGCCTTGACAAGTGCAGCTGGGTCGATGATCTTCGTGAAGACACGCTGGCGCTGATGCGTGAGCTCAAGGCGAAGGGAAAGAAGATCGGGATTCTCTCCAATCAGTCGTCCGACTTCTTTCACGACTGTTATGTAAAGCGCTGTGGAGCGTATCGCGAGCTTGCCGATGTCGAGGTGATTTCGGGAATTGAGAAGCTCTACAAGCCGGACCCTGCGATCTACCGTCTCTGCGAGGAGCGCATGGGGATTCCTGCCGCCCGGCTCTGCTTCTTCGATGATTTCATCGAGAACGTCGAAGGCGCCCGCGCTCTCGGCTGGCAGTCGGTACAGTATCCGCCGGTTCTCGTTCCCGGTTGGTTTTGCCGCGATATGGCGCAAGGGTAGATTCTTTCCTAACGCTCCCCAGTGTCTACCTTTTTCGTTGCGGCCCATCAGATATTTCAACATCCGTGATGGCCTTTAATTCCGCGTAAAGCAATTCAAAAATGGTATAATATTAGCATAAGAGGGTGTGTCAAAAAGTGCGAAATAGAGTGTGGCAGACGTCTGTGAGTTGACGAATGGCGGCCGCTTGGAGGATGCGTAGAGTTTATGGTGAAGATTCCGAGATCAATCGTGCCGATAATCGGAGAGCCGGATATTGACGAATCGTACATTCGCCAACAGGATGTCGTGCTCCTTAAGACTTTGCTGATTGATCGGACGATGACGGCACTTAATCGTGGCGTCCCTGTCAATATCAAGTGGGCGGTTGATGATTATGCGAATGAGTATCCGGATAAGGCGGGATATGGGTGTGAAGAACAGATAACGTTGGATGCGATTTCGAGTCGTGGAGGAAGAGATCTTAAAGTGGTGACTCCGCGTGTCAGGAAGAGGAAAGAAGAACAGGAGCGGCGCACGGCGCAGAAGGCCGAGGTCTTCACCCCGTCTTGGATCTGTAATGAACAGAACAATCTCGTCGACGAAGCCTGGTTCGAACGTAAGGACAATCTTTTCAATAAGCCCAATCCTGACTTTAAGGAGGGCCTCGATTTTGGCGCGGACTTCCCGCCTTTGCGTTGGAAGGCCACGTATGGCAGGCACTCGATACCGTTCCTTCATAACAAGAAGGGCCGAACTTGGAAGGATTACGTCAGGGCACTTCGTCTTGAGGTTTCGTGTGGTGAGGCCCCGTATCTTACCAGCCGTTACGACACGACGACGGGAAAGTGGATTGAGCCGCGTTCTCGTATTGGCCTTCTGGATCGCAAACTTCGCATTGTGACCGAACAGTGTAAGAGGATGGGCCCTGAAGAGTGGTTGAAGTGGGCGGAGATCGCGTTGCAGGGTTGTTATGGCTTCGAGTGGCAGGGGGACAATGTTCTTCTTGCGAGAGAGAATATGCTTTATGCGGTCATTGAATACTATTGTGATGTCTTTAAGGGGTGGAAGTTTCCGCCGGCAGTTGCGCGGCGCTTTGCCGAGATCATCTCCTGGAACATCTGGCAGATGGATGGCATCAAGTTCGTCGTGCCGAATACCTGCCGTGGTAAGAAGGTCGAGACGCCGAATCTTGATGGCACTGTCGAGGTCCGGATCAAACCGTGTGAAGGTTGTGATAAGGGCGACGTGAAGAAGCACAACGGCGTCCGTTGCCGTGTGATGGACTGGGAGACCGGCAAGCCAGTCCTCTTCATGCCGCCGTTTGAATTTAAGCCGATTATAGAACAGGAGAAGAAATGACGGACCATCCTTACATCGCTCCGTGTTCGTATTTTCTCATCTACGTGTATGAGCTTCCTGGATCGGTCGACCACGCGGGGCTCCTGAAGGTCGGGGACACGTCCTTCAAGTCGCCGAAGAAGCCGTCCGAGCTGACGGTGAATTGCGCGGAACTCAAGGACGCGGCGAAGAAGCGGATTGACCAGCAGACTGGCACGGCAGGTATGAAGTACGTTCTTCATCACGCCGAGCTGGCCGTGCGGATGACGCAAGATGGCGGCGTGAAGATGATTACGCCATTTCGTGATCACGATGTCCATGATGTCCTCGAGAAGTCGGGCTACAAGCATGTGAAGATTGCCGACACGAAGGGACGCGAATGGTATAAGGCCGACCTCGAGACAATCAAGAACGCCATTGCCGCGGTCAAGGAAGGGCGCATCGCGCTGGACTCGTCCGAACTGAAAAAGCCTGATCCCTTCAAGTTCCGCGAAGAACAGGTGAAGGCGATTGACGATACCTTGACGCGATTCAAGAAGCACAACGATATGCTCTGGGACGCGAAGATGCGCTTCGGCAAGACGCCGACCGCCCTTGAGGTCGTGCGCCGCGGCGGATTCCGCAAGACCATCATCATCACCCATCGTCCGGTCGTCGGTTCCAGCTGGGAAGAGGATTACCATAAGATATTCCCGAACAACAAGGTTCCGTATTCATACGTGGACAAGACAAAGGTCGTCGCCAAGGGATATGAGGCGAAGGAAGAGGCCGACAAGAAGGACATCCTCAAGAAGTACGACAAGGCGGGCAAGCATTTCATCTACTTCGCGTCCATTCAGGACCTTCGCGGCTCGAAGCGCGTTGGCGGTGACTTCTTCAAGAACGACGCGGTCTTTGACACGGCGTGGGATCTCGTCATCGTCGATGAGGCGCACGAGGGGACACAGACCGAGCTTGGCAAGAAGGTGTCCGACGAGCTGATCAAGAGCAACAAGAAGACCAAAGTCCTTTCGCTTTCGGGTACGCCGTTCAATCTGCTGCCGAGCTTTGACGACGGAGCCGTCTTCGAGTGGGATTATGTGAAGGAGCAGACGGCCAAGACGACTTGGGACGAGAAGCATCCGAACGAGCCGAATCCGTATGCCGTTCTCCCGCGGATGAACATCTATACCTTCGACCTTTCGGCTGACCTCAGCGGCTATGCCGAGGAGGAGCTTGAGGGAAAGGCGTTCAACTTCACCGAGTTCTTCCGCACGTGGACGGGCGACAGGGATGCGGACGGCCGGGCGATGCCGAAGGGCGTGAAGGTGGGCGACTTCATTCATGCCGAGGATGTCCGGCGGTTCCTTGATCTTCTCGCCAAGCCGTCCGCGACGAGCCGCTATCCGTTCGCCACGGCGGAATACTGCGACTACTTCCGCCATTCCCTCTGGATGGTTCCCGGCGTTGCCGCGGCAAAGGCGCTCAGCGAGATAATCCACAACCATCCCCTCTACAAGACGTTCGGCGTGGCGAATGTCGCGGGTCAGGGGGATGATTACGAGGAGGAGCACGAGGACAATGCGCTGGAACTGGTCCGCTCGACGATCAGGAAGTATCCGCGCTCGATCACGCTGTCGTGCGGCAAGCTGACGACCGGCGTGACGGTTCCCGAATGGACTGCTGTGCTGATGATCGCGGGCAGCGTCCATACTGCCGCGTCCTCGTACATGCAGACGATCTTCCGCGTCCAGTCGCCGTGGGTCGAGGGCGGCAAGGTCAAGGAGGAGTGCTATGTCTTCGACTTCGCGCCGGACCGTGCGCTCACGGTGATCGCGGAGACGGCGCAGCTTTCGAAGCGCATCTCGAAGGATAAGGACAAGGAAGCCGAGGGACGGCGCGCGCTCGGCGAATTCCTGAACTTCTGTCCGGTCGTCGCCCTTGAAGGCGGCAAGGCGCGGCAGTTCGAGGTGAACGAGATGATGCGCCGCCTGAAGCACGTCTTCGTGATGCGGGCGATTCGCAACGGCTTTGACGATCCGTCGATCTACGACAACGAGAAGCTGATGCAGCTCGGCAAGCTCGACCTCAAGAAGTTCAATGACCTTGAAGCCATTGTCGGTAAGACCAAGCAGACCGAATCGACCAACGAAATCACGATCAACGATCTCGGATTCGACCAGGCGGAGTTCGAGAAAAAGAAGAAGGAAAAGGAAAAGAAGCTCAAGCGCAAGCTCACGCCGGAAGAGGAGGAGGCGCTTCGGAAGCACCGCGAGGAGCTGAAGATGCGGCGCGACGCCATCTCGATTCTCCGCGCGATTTCGATCCGCATGCCGATGCTCATCTATGGGGCCGACGTGCCGGTGGATGAGAAGATCACCATCGAGCGGTTCGTGAAGATGGTGGACGAGAAATCGTGGGAAGAGTTCATGCCGAAGGGCGTGACGAAGAAACGCTTTGCGGACTTC
Source organism: uncultured Verrucomicrobiota bacterium (assembly GCA_945483525.1). The sequence goes on along the minus strand of CALYRV010000023.1, from coordinate 1,401 downwards.
ATCGAGTACTACGATCGCGATGTCTTCGAGGATGCGGGCATACAGATTCGCAAGCTCGCGAAGTCCGCCGAGAAGCTGCCGCCCGGCCAGCGCGTCCAGCAGATCGCCCGAATCTTCAGCTACTTCAAGAACCCGGACAAGGAAACGGTGCTCACCCCGTGGCGTGTCGTCAACATGCACATGTCCGACACCCTCGGCGGCTGGTGCTTCTTCGATGAGGAATTCGACGCGGCAAAGCCGCTTGATGAACCTCGTTTCGTTGACCGTGGTGACGTAACGGATCGCGTCTTTAAACCTTCGTCTAAAATCCTTGAGATCAACTCCAAATCGGGTCTCTATCCGCTGTACGTGGCCTACTCGATCTACCGCCGCAAGTGCGGGGAGATCCCGGAGGCGGACATTGCGGCACCCACGCGGGAGAAGAAGTGGCGCGAGACAGTGAAGGACAACGTGTTCGTCATCTGCAAGACGCCGATGGCGGCGTCCATCACGCGGCGGACGCTCGTCGGCTACTCAACTGCCGCGGTCAACGCAATCTACGTTGACAATCTCATCGACACATTGAAGTCCGCACCCGCGAAGTTCATCAAGAAGATCACGAAAGGCACTTTCTGGAAGAGGGAGGAAGAGGAAATGAAATTTGACGCAGTCGTCGGCAATCCGCCGTATCAGGAAATGAAGGGGGATGAGAAATTGGGGTTTGCATCTGCAATTTATCCGTTCTTTATGAATGCGGCATTCGGACTGTCTCCACGTTATGTCTCAATGATTACGCCAAGTCGGTGGCTCCTTAAGACGGGGCAGGGAATTAATGAAAAGTGGGCTGATAAACTCATTCATTCTGATCACTTCATTACAATGTGTGATTATCATGATGCAAGTGATTGTTTCCCTGGTGTCGAAATTAAGGGAGGCGTGTTGTATTTTCTCTACTCAGCTGATTATCGGGGAAAATGTCATTATAGAAATTGTAAACGTGCTCGTTTGTCTGAAATGCATGACCATTTGGATTCTTTCGGATGTGGCGTTGTTGTGCGGGATGAAATTGCAAGATCTGTATTGAAAAAGATCTTTGCGGTAGAGGGGGAGCATTATCCGGAGGATTCGTTTGCAAAGTATGTCGGGCCAACGCACTTCTTTGATAAAGGCGGGCAGCTTGGCTCAAGCTGGAAAGGTTTTGAACTAAAGAAGGACGCTGCTCATTGCATAAAATACTATCTAAACAAAAGGGTGGTAGATAAGGGCTTCGCGTGGATTGAAAGGCGTGACATCCCGAAGGGACACGAGGTAATAGGAATTCACAAGGTCTATGTGCCTGAGGCGTACGGTGCAGGCGAGGGATTCCCTCATCAGATTCTGGGAGTGCCATTCTATGGAGAGCCGAATAGCGTTTGTTCGCAG
>CALYRV010000022.1 GCA_945483525.1 uncultured Verrucomicrobiota bacterium | reverse complement strand
TTGGGCTTTTTTGAAAACTGGGATAAATTACCCCAGAAAAAGTGGGATAAGGGTGTCCTTTGGGAGGGGTTTCATCTGTCGGTTGGTTTTGGTAAAATATTAGTTATTCAGTAAGGAACCAAAATCATGAAGAAACTGCTCATTGCCGCCGCGGCGGTTGCGCCGCTCGTTTCGTTCGCCGGACTCTACGGCGACATTCCTGATGCCAAGCACGCGTGGAGTGTGCACGACTGGAACCGTCCCAAGCCCGCGAAGGTCATGCCGGCGGACAAGTGCGGCGGCGCGCCTTCGGACGCGATCGTGCTCTTCGACGGAACGCGCGCGTCGTTGGACGCCAACTGGCAGGACGAGAAGGGCAATCCTACCAAGTGGGAGATCAAGAACGGCGGCTTCACCTCGAAGCCCGGCTGGGGGCTCGGCTCGATCCGCACCAAGGCCGAGTTCGGCGATTGCCAGCTGCACATCGAATACCGCCACAACCCCGACAACGTCGAGCTCGGACAGGGTCCGCAGATGCGCGGCAACTCCGGCGTCTTCCTGATGGGCTTCCAGTACGGCTACGAGATCCAGGTGCTCGAGAGCTACAACACCTCGAAGGAGATGGAAGGCAAGCCCGGTTACGTCGACAACTACGCGGACGGACAGGCCGGCTCGGTCTATGCCGAGAATCCGCCGCTCGTCAATCCCGCGCGCAAGTGCGGCGAATGGCAGGTCTACGACATCGTCTTCCATCAGCCGCGCTGGGTCGACGGCAAGCTCGTTCATCCCGGCTCGGTGACGGTCCTCTTCAACGGCGTTCTCGTCCAGGATCACTGGGAGATGGAGGGACAGACCACCCACTGCCGTCGCCGCCCCCTCGCCGAACATCCGACCACCGGCTTCCTCGGACTCCAGGATCACGGTTGCGAAGTCACCTTCCGCAACATCTGGATCCGTCCCCTCGCCTCGCGCTGGGACAATCTCACCCATTCCGAGATGAGCGCCGATCCGAACGAAGTGATGAAACTCCGTCGCGAGACCGCGGCGAAGCTCTTCGCGAAGATCGCCGATCCGAAGTCCGTGAACGCCGAGACGGTCAAGGCGCTCGCCGAGGTCGTCGCTTATGCGAACGAGGGCGATTATCAGACGAGCTTCGCGAACGCCCTCAAGGCGTATCGCGAGATGAAGCCGACGAACGCGAAGGAAGTGAAGTCCGTCAACGACGCCCTCAAGGTCCTCGTTCGCGGCGGCATCCTCAAAGATGCTGATCTGATCAAGTGATGCCTCGGGCACGGCTGTTAGTCGTTAGTGATTTAGCGATCCATTCTTCAACGCAACCTTCGACCTCAACCTGATACCTATGATCACAGTTCTCGGCAGCACGAATACCGACATGGTTATCTCTGGCGATCATATCCCCGTTCCGGGCGAGACCGTCTCTGGCGGCACATTCCTGATGAATCCGGGCGGCAAGGGCGCCAACCAGGCCGTAGCGGTCGCCAGGCTTTCAAAGCAGAAGGGCAACTGCCGCTTCATCGCTAAGGTCGGTGATGACGTGTTCGGACGGCAGACCGCCGAGAACATGAAGAAGGACAAGGTCGACGCGAAGCTGATCGTCGACAAGAAGAATGCGTCCGGTACCGCGCTTATCCTCGTCGATAAGAAGGGACAGAACGTGATCTCTGTCGCGCTCGGCGCGAACGGCACGCTTTCGCCGAAGGACCTCGCGCCGTTCAAGAAGGACATCGCTTCGTCCGACGCGCTTCTCATGCAGCTCGAGACTCCGGTCGAGACCGTGATCGCGGCGGCGAAGATCGCTTCTGCGGCCGGCGTTCCGGTGATTCTCAATCCGGCTCCTGCGCGTAAGCTCCCCGCTGAGCTTTTCAAGCTGCTCGACTGGGTCACGCCGAACGAGACCGAGGCCGAGATCCTTACGGGGGTCAAGGTGACGGACTCCAAGAGCGCGCAGAAAGCCGTTGATGCGCTCCTGAAGAAAGGCGTCAAGCATGCGCTGATCACGATGGGTTCGAAGGGCGTCTATTGCGGCAACTGCCGTAAGCTTTATCCGACCAAGAAGGTGAAGGCCGTTGACTGCGTCGCCGCGGGCGACACCTTCAACGGCGCGTTCGTCGTCGCGCTGACCGAAGGTAAGTCGTGTAAGGACGCGATCGCCTTCGCGCAGCAGGCCACGGCGATCTCCGTCACCCGTCCTGGCGCCCAGGCGTCCGTCCCGTTCCGGAGGGAAGTGAAGAGTTCAACAACTAACAGCTAACAACTAACATCATGTTCTACGTATCTAACTATACCTTCGCCGTCGTTCTCTGTGTCGTCTGCATGTTCTGCTGGGGAAGCTGGGGCAACACTCAGAAGCTGGCTGGCAAGAGCTGGCGTTACGAGTTGTTCTACTGGGACTACGTGATCGGACTCCTCCTCTTCTCGCTCGTGATGGGCCTTACGCTCGGCTCGATGGGCGATAACACGAACTGGGGCTTCATCGCGAACCTCAGGTCGAGCTTCGGCCCTACCTGGATCTGGCCGCTTCTCGCCGGCATCGTCTTCAACGCCTCTAACATCCTGCTTTCGGCGTCCATTGCCGTCGCCGGGATGTCCGTCGCGTTCCCGGTCGGCGTCGGGCTTGCGCTTGTCGGTGGCACGCTTTTCAATTACGTCCAGGCTCCGAACGGAAAGCCGTTCGCGACGATCGCAGCTGGTCTCGTTCTCATCGTGATCTCGATCGTCTGCAACGCGCTCGCCTTCAAGGTCAAGCAGTCCGTCGCCTCGACTTCGACATCGTCTTCGTCATCGACCCGCAAGGGACTCGTCTTCGCGATCATCGCGGGACTGTTGATGATGTGGTTCTCGCCGCTCGTCAACAAGGTGATGGACAACAACTTCAGCGAGGCGATGCCCGCGGCCGGCAAGATGACGGCTTACACGGCGTTCTTCGTCTTCGCGCTCGGCGTGTTCGTCTCTAACTTCCTCTGGAACACTATCGCGATGAAGAAGCCGGTTTCCGGCGAACCCGTCGCGTTTTCGGCGTTCTTCAAGGGTGGCTTCCCGATTCATCTCGTTGGGGTTCTCGGCGGTTCTATCTGGGGGCTCGGCACGCTCCTCTCGTTCGTCACGTCGGGCGCCGCGAGTCCCGCGATCGCTTATGCGCTTGGACAGGGCGCTACGCTCGTCTCCGCGCTCTGGGGTATTCTCATCTGGAAGGAGTTCGCGGGTGCGCCGAAGAAGTCGACGGTCCTGAACTTCGCGATGTTCGTCCTCTTCGTCGCTGGCCTCGCGCTCCTCATCAAGGCGGGGGCCTGATATGCTGACACGATGAGCGAACCGGTGAAGGTCGTCTTCTACAAGGAGAAGCTCGAGTCTCAAGGTTACAAGGATATCAAGTTCGAAGTCCGTCCCTGCGACTCCCGGGGACACAAGGGGAAACCTATATGCGCCTGATTGCGTTCGTTACAGTATTATCCACGATGTTCTCCCTGGCAGCGGCAGAAGTGCCGCGGCTTATCATCGATACCGACATGATCTGTGACTACGACGACATCGGCGCGATGTCCGTCGCCAACGCGCTCGCGGACGCCGGAGAGTGCGAGCTGATCGCCGTCATGTCCTCGACGAAGAATTCGCCGGCACTCGGAATGGTGCAGATCGTCAACGACTACTACGGTCGCACGAATATGCCGATGGGATGCGTGAAGGGCAGGGGATTCACGGACGGCGAACAGGATCTCGGCGGCGTCAACAGGATCTTCAAGGAGATGGTCGAGGCGCGTAAGGCGAAGCTCAGGTTCCCGAACAGCGACATGGCGCCGGACGCCGTCGAAGTTTATCGTAAGGTGCTGGCAGAGCAGCCGGACACGTCCGTCGTCATCGTCACCATCGGCATGATGACCAACGTCCGCCGTCTGCTTGAAGCTGACCGCGATCTCGTCGCGAAGAAGGTGAAGGCGTGGTACACGATGGCGTGCGGATATCCGAACGGACACGAGTTCAACACTTTTGCCGATGCCGAATCGTCCGCGATCGCCTTTCGCGATTCGCCGGTTCCGGTGTATGTTTCCGATTTCCATCTCGGACGCGACGTGAAGACCGGACTCCCGATCGGTCGTGCCGGCGATAAGTCGAATCCGGTATGCGAGGGCTTCGAGCGCTGCCTCAAGGTCTGTAACGAGGAACATCGCGGTCGTTCGTCCTGGGACGAGATCACGGTGCTGGCGGCGGTCCGTCCCAATGTCTTCACGACGAAGCGCGGAACCTACACGATCGATCCGAAGACGGGGAACAACACCTGGAGGGACGACGAGAGCGGCAATCACTACGCGCTTTTCCAGAAGGGGACGAAGGCGGAGCTCGGCAGGATGATCGACGAGCTGATGATGCGTCCCGTCGGGGTTGGATGGTGATTTTGTCTGGAAAGGTGCAAAGATAGCGCTGAATTCCGGAGAAAATATGCTTTAATGTGCAAATAATGAGAAATCAGATGAAACGGTTAGCATCAATTGACGCATTACGTGGGTTTGACATGTCGTTCATTATGGGCGGCGAACAGCTGGTGGTTGCGGTGGCGGCACTGCTGGGATTTGCCGATTTCGGCAAGGTGTTCGGACATGTCGCGTGGCACGGACTCCAGTTTATGGACTGTGTATTTCCGACTTTTCTCTTCATTGCCGGCATTTCCTTCCCGTTTTCCGCGGCGAAGAGCCGAGAGAAGGGAATGAGTGACTGGCAGATTGCCCGAAAGTGTTTTATTCGGTTCATTTTGCTGGCTTTGCTCGGTTTTCAGCACGATTCCGGCTTTCTTGGATTGAATTTTTCGCAGGATCTTGCGCACGTACGGGTGTGGTCCGTTCTCGGCCGCATCGGCTTCGCCTGGATGATGGCGTCGTTCCTATATCTGCTGTTCAATACGAAGGCGCGTATCGCCATCGGCGCCGGCATTCTGGTGGCGGTGACGCTGTTCACGCGGTTTGTGATCGCGCCTGATGCTCCGGTCGGAACGGATCCGTTCTCGGCCGAGGGCAATATCGGCTGCTGGCTGGACCGGACGCTGACGGGAGGCCATCTCTACCGGGATGCCTGGAGCTGGAAGACAGGACTGCAGATCTTCGACCCCGAGGGTTTTGCAGGGCATATCCCGGCGATCGTCACCGCCATGCTCGGAATGTTCGCCGGCGAGATTGTCCGTAAGGCGGAGTGGTCTCTTGAGCGCAAGGCGGGGCTGCTTGCGGGGATGGGCGCAGGACTGCTGGCAGTCGGTTACGCGTGGAGTTTCGTGTTCCCGATCAACAAGGCGCTCTGGTCTCCGAGCTTCGTTCTGGTGGTCGGCGGAATCTCCTCTCTGGCGTTCGCGCTATTCTTCTGGATCATCGATGTGAAGGGCAAGGTCGCGTGGTCGTTCCCGTTCCGGGTGATCGGCATGAATTCGATCCTCATTTACATGCTCCAGGTGGTGGTGCCGATGGACAGGGTGAATAAGGCGCTATTTGGCGGTTTCGCTTCGCTGATGCCGAACGTCTATGGGGAGGCGTTCCTATGGGCGACATACATGTTCGTCTGCTGGTATTTTCTGTATGTCTGTTATCGGAAACAGCTGTTTCTGAAGGTCTGAAATTCTAAGCCGCCGAATTTTTCCGCTTGCATTTGTACGCGGCTTTTGCGTATAATATGTACAAATGCTGAAAATCTTGAGAACAGTGCCGCTGCTTCTGTCGGCGCTATTTCTCGTGCGTGCGCACGCGGTGCGCGCGAACGAGTTGTCTGCGTTGTTCATGGATTCGGTCGCATTTACTAACGTTGGTTACGCTAGCGGGTCGACGGTGATTTCTAATTTTCCGCTTCGCGTTGACATTTCTTCTGCTCGTCCTAATGGTTTTGATTACGACCTTGCCGGGTTCGAAGCTTCATCGATCCGTTTCAATTTCCGTGACAGGTTTATTGATGCATCAACTAATGCTGTGATTGATGTCACGGTGCCGTATGCGGTAACCAACTGGAATGACGATGGGGTTTCCACGCTTTACGTCCAGTTGCCGCGTTTCAACAACAGCACCAATGCGGTGTTGACGATGTACTGGAATCCGGTGGATTTTGCTGATCCGCCTGAAAACGACCCGAGCGAGGTCTATCCTGCAGTTACAAGTTCGGTGGAGTCAGTGGAGTGGAATCGGGCTATAATGGATCAGTCGACCAATGCGGAGTTTATCGTCTGCGGTCCTGCCTATCGCCGTGTTCGTCATGGCGAGACCTGGTCGACGAAGCTGCTAAACTATTGGCTGTCCGAACCGACGATCTCAAAGCGTGAGTGGAAGCAGGGCGAGAAGGGGGCGGTGATCAACATCGGTGTTCCGAAGTCTGCCGATCCGGTCGTTTCCATCGAGTACTTCGACCGTAACACCTCCGAATCTCTCGGAGAGGTGATGCCGCTTACTCCGGGTTCGTTCCGTGCGGTGGTCACGGTGCAGGAGACTGACGAATACGCGGAGTTGACCAAGGTGCTCGACTTCAATATTGAGAGCGCAATTGTAATTGGCGGATATGCGACGACCAACGATTTCCGACATCGCGTGAGTTTTTCGCTTGCCGACGACATTTCCGATTCCTCGCTCGCCGCCTGCTTCAACTACAAGATGTTTGAGACGAAGGCGAAGACCGATGCCACCAAGGCGGTATCCGCCTACAGCTACAAGTCCGAGATCGGGGAGACTAGCGAGGTTACTCTCGGCTGCTGGTTCAGGATGGATCCGGCCGTCGTGGGGAATCAGATGTCGTGGAACAACCGTGACAAGGTGCAGTTGGTCTCGTTGTGCTCGAATGGCGGCAGCGGTCCGTTGGCGATTGTCATCGACAACAAGTCGGCAACCGAGCTGACTCTCCGCGTGCAAGGTGTCGGTAAGACTGATGGATCCGCCAGCTACAACAGTGATCTCTTGCCGGCGAAATTGTGTCCAGAGATCGGCGACGGCAAGTGGCATTTTGTGATGGCGACGCGTTGCCTGGCGACTGGTAAGATTTGCCTGTATTTTGATGGCGAACTGTTCAACGAGGGTGTCACTACGGCGCCGCTTTACGCTGCAGGCTCTGAAAACACTCTTGCCATCGGGTGCGACCCTGCGACTCCGGACGACCTCGGCATGGCGTTCGTCGGTCAGATCGCCGAGGTGCAGGTGTACAATACTGCGGTTGACGCCGAAACCATCAAGACCATGTATGGCAACAGGGTTCGTCTTACAGGTGCCGAAGATGGTCTGCTTGCGTATTTCCCGTTGAATGACCAAGACGAGCCGTGGTCCGGTTCCGGGGCGATGCTCGCCGATAAGAACAAGGCTGGCGGCAGTAAGATGAATATCACTGCCTCCGGTCCGCTCAAGTGGGAGAATTCGGAGTTACCGTTCCGCGCCGGATATGATATGCTTGGTGGCAAGCCATTCCTCGTGAAGATTGCGGCTGATTCGCCGCGCGACTTCTACTTCGAGGATCTCGAGTTCGGCGCAAATCCCGATGGGTTCTACAGCGACGTCCGTTTCTTTAATGAGGGCGGCGAACCATTGGATTATGTAATCGACAAGTGGGACATTGTTAATGAGACCTATGTTTGGGTGAAGGTTCCGAAGTATTTGCCTGCGACTCAGGTGATCATGTGCTGGGGACAGGGGGCCAATGTCAAATTGCCGGAGAATGATCGTGATTCGGTTTGGAGCGCAGGGACTACGGAGGAGCAGAAGAGCGAACTCAGAGATTATTATCTCGGCAATTATGATGCGATGATCAAGACTGATCGGGTGTTTGAGAATGATGATAAGATCCTTCAGAACCGCTGGACGGTCGAGCCTTCGATGAGCATGACCCAGTGGGTTCCTGGCGAGTCCGCGCCGGTCGTGAATCCTGGTAAGACCTATGGCGGGCCGGCGAAAGTCTTCTATTACGATCGTTCGACCGGCAAGTCGCTGTCGTCGCTACCGGTGTCAGTCGTCGGTGAATATCGTGCGATTTTCCGTTACACGCCTTCTGACATCTCCAAGTGGTCGTCGTTGGAGAAGTCCATTGATTTTCGCATTGTTAAGACGATTGACACGCATAAGCTAGGTGATGAGAACGCCCGTGTGTTGCTCGCGAATAACGACTCTTCTATTCCAGGCGCTGCGATGTATACGCAGGGATATGATGACAATGAGGACGGGTGGGGTGTCCCGTACTGGACGCATCACGAAGCCGATTCCGATGCTGACGTTTCTGATTTTGATGCGTCTAAATATTTCGCGAAATATAACCTTTTTGCGGGTACTCATCACGAGTACATGTCTGGTACGAAGCGGATTTGGGGTCTCACCTATGTTCGTTTCGGAAACCTGTTTAATAATGGTAAGTTTCATCCCGGCGAGCAAGGTAATGAGGGGCTCAATCGCGAGCAGAACTATCTGCCGTGGAATCCGCAGTCCGAGCGTATGCTCAGCTATCAGGGTCTGTTGATCGGTGACTATCATCGTTATGCCGGCACGTTCCTGTTGCAGAACGTCTGTGATGATCGGCTCAAGCGTTATGCCCAGATCTGTTCTCCGTGTTATGAAGCCGGTATCGGCACCGTTTATTTTGATGTGGTTAATGCCTTCACTGACAATGTATATGACGAGGACGGCGCCGCCAATTATGCTATTGTCGTCGAAGTCGCCACGAACATTGTCAATTTTACCGAGATTCCGCCGGTCGACGGTCATTATCCGAGCGGTATCTGGTCTGCCGATGACGAGGAGGTCTTCGATGCTTATCGTTATGCCGACTGGCATGCGGTTGACATGGTGCCGATTCGTTTCCGTAGTGACAGCGGTGTCGACGTGCAGGACTGCGAGCAGTTGCCGGCGACGAAGGAGCTCGAACTTGATATAACCGACGGCGGTTCGTGCACGAACTTCTATCGCGTCTACGCGCCCGTGAATATTGAAGCGCCGTGTCGTTTCCGCATCCGTCGTACGCGTATTGACCGCACGGCCTCGGTCAATCCCGATGCCGACGCCTTCATCATCGTCGACAACGTCATCTGTTCTCCCGCTCGTGATATGGTTCGTCTCGTTCCATACGGCTGGTATGATCCGCTTAAGTCGGGCAAGCAGTTGCTTGGTCAGGAGATGGCGTTCGAGCCGTCGTTCCCGGGCGTCAACGACGCGGTCTACGGCAGGGTTCGGGCGCTTAATCGCAAAGGCGATGAGCTGGCGCCGGGAGATGTTACCGCGGTGGCGATGCATTACCGTTGGAAATATCTTGAGCAGGCTGAAACCGAGTGGATGATCGCTGACTTCTATCCGAGTACGCTCAGGTCCATTGCTCCGCTGGTGTTGCCTGCCGGGCTTCCTGGCGATCTGGAGTTCTGGTTTGAGGGTTCGCAGAATTCTGGTTATTATACATATGCCAACTATTCCGGCACTAAGATCGGCGTGCCGTGGTATTCTGAGGCGTTCGCATTGGTTACCAATGGCTGGAACGGGGCCGAGGCTGAATGGTCGGTTCGCATCCGTGAGGGACGTAGCGACTGGGAATCGGTGGTGTTGGTGGTTCGTAATCCCGTAGACAACAGCATTACCAATTTAGAGATGTCTTTGGTGGAAGACCATCAGTGGCGCGGATATTATATGACGCGAGATGCACTTGAAGAGGGTGTTGACGTTCGTGTCGAGTTCCGCAACTTGGAGCCGAGCGGGACGAGGGAGTGGGACTGGAACACCAACAGTTATTATCTGGCCACGATCAGGGATCTCCCGTATAGCGGTCGGATGACTGAAGGTGGCACTAACGACTGGACCCGGGTGCCGGTCGACGCATATACAGGGTACCTAATGTTCCAGGCCGACGATTCGTCCAAGGGGCTTTCGATTGTTCGTGCGGACTATCAGAACTTTAACTGCTGGAACGACGGTCACGGCACTAATGAGGTGTTTGTCGGTTCTGCGGCCGATGATTCAATGTTGCCGACGGTCGGTGTGTCTCCCTTGGTGCGAGACTTTTATGTCGACTACACTACTAATCAGACGGTGAGTGTCTCCACAAACAAGCTGTGGTCGCTTGATTTCGAGACGCGTAGCGATTATGTCTACGATAAGACCTTCGCCGGAGGATCCGAGCGGGTTAACGGTTGGATTCTGGGCAAGGGGCGCTATGTCTATGGCGGTTACAAGATGCCAGGATCCGGAACCGCATTTCAGATGTCCGGCGGCGGTGAAGGGTATGTCGAGCTCTCCGATCAGTCCATCGGTCTCTGGCCGCGCGGCATTGAGAAGGTCACGTTCAATGCGCGTCTCGCTCAGGCGATTGATTTTGACGATTTCTCGTATTACGACGACGGCCGTCGCATGTCGAACTACGTGTTCACTGCGCATACCTGTTTCGATCTTGACGATAATAAGTCGTTTACCGGCGATGCCTCGCTCTCGCTGATCGCCTATTATGTCCGCGGCACGGGATGCTATGAAGCGCGCTGGGAGCAGGTCCGGGGCAGCATTGATACCGCCGGGGCGGTGATCGGTCCGAGCAAGATGGGTCAGAAGCTTTCGATCTACCGCTGGAATCGCAACGGAAAGGGCGGATACGATCAGACCTTGCTTTACAGTGTTGAAAACGGTGTGTCGGGCGGATTTGATTTCGATGCTCCGACCTCGTCCGGGCTACTATCGTCCGCTGTCTTTATGCAGATGTCGCTGGCGGTTTATAACGTCGGCGGCGACAATATGATCGTCGTCGGTCTAGCCGCCGCTGGATCCAAGGCAAGTCAGGACCGTCAGTCCGACACCATTTGGCGTTACGCCGCTTTCCGAGACAACTCTGCGAATAAGCTCAAGTGCGGTACCTATGGCGTGCTGACAGCCAACAGCAACGGATATTTCGTGAAGCCGCGTATCGCCGAGCTCAATGCCGTGCAACCGAGTTGGGGCGGCGTTGATCTGCCTGCGGCCGGAACGGGTAACTTCAAGAACTCCAACAAGGCGTATCCGACCCTCGCCTTCCGGTCCTGCCGTGATGACATCGCGGACGGACTGTGGGTGGCGGTTCCCGGACGAAACGAGGTCTTTGTCGACAATGACAGCAGCAATCTCTATGGTCTTCGCGCGGCGGACGTCTGTCAGACCGTCGATCTTTGGGCTGGCGATGCTGGCGGCGGTGGCGCGTTCGATGATCTGCTCGCGAGTTTCGTACTTTCCAATAATTGGGGCATAATCAACAGCACCGAGGAGTTCGGGGCGGAACTGCCGCTCGTCTGGCGTACGCGCGATGCGAAGCTTCAGCTCCGTACCGGTGGTGATCTTGATGACAAGGCCTCGCCCGGTGTGGTGATCGACAACGTGGTCGTTCATCAGTGGCGCGGGCGCAACGATATTGTACTTTATAGCGGTGACAGTCCCGACAACCCCAATGATTGCAAGGAGGCCGTCAACGGCGATCCTGATGAATTCGTATTCATGTCGGGCTGGATCAACGGGCATGAGGATTGGCGTGGCACGGCGGTTGAGCTTTCCGCTCGGCGTACGATCCCTGGGCGTCCTGCCGGTATTCGTACGCCACTGATGGATGGTCTTGACGGTCGTGGAAGTGGTATTGGTAGTATTGAGTTCAGTTATCGTAATTGCCAGACCAATGTCGCGCTCCTTGTTCAGGTCGCTACGAACGTGTTTCGAGGTAGTCTGGCAGATCTAACGAAGGCAGTAGATACCAGCGATGAGCCTGGCAGTTGGTCTACTGTCGCGCGACTCGGCTATGATGACCTCGGGTCGTCTGGTTCTACCAACATTTCCTTCAGTCTTCGTATTCAGCAGAACGGATATGGCGCGCTTGCGCGTGTAATCCTTGATCCGGAATTGGTTGAATCGGTGGTCACGAATTCCGATCCATCTGCATTCGGGTCTGTCGAGATTACCCGCGTCGTTTGTCAGGATGAACCGCCAATTGACAAGGGATGCTGGTGGGGTTGGAACGTCCGTACGCTCGGCAACGATGCTGATTCCGAGAAGCGTATGTATCTTCCCGACGCGTCCGAGCATCCCAGCGTCGGTTATTCGCTGGCTCTTAACAATTCGACAACCGACAAGGTGGTAGAGGGTAAGGAGAAAGACTACAAGCGGCACATGCCGTTCCTGCAGTCGCCGACGTTCACTAACAACGTGATTGGTGAGGTTTCTTTCCGCGCGCGTAAATATTCTACGTCAGGATACTCGCAGTATGCCGAAGTGGCGGTGTATGGCATTAAGCTCAATGATATCGCCTCGGGCGTTGACACCAAGTGGCAGCTCCTGACTAGGTTTGTGGTGTCTAATACGGTCTTCACCACTTATTCTTATCGTGCGGTAGATGACGGCGAATACGCGGCAATTCGTCTAGGAGTTACCGGCGTGAAGGGCGTTAACGGCGCTTCTCGTGGTCCGGCGCCACAATGTGGTGAGGATCCGGTGCGGGTGTTGATCGACGAAGTGACCATCAGTGAGGCGGTCAATCCAGAGCTGGCGATTCGTAATGTCGGAGCGTTTCGTTACGACATGATGGCATCGTGTCCTGCCGACAATGTTCCGTCGAAGGAGCAGCAGCCGCTATGTCGTGAAGGCTGGGGCGTGCAGTGCGAGCTGTATGCGGTGATGCTCGAGGATCAGATTGACAAACGGCGTGCTCCGAAGGTCAAGCTTTACTGGTACGAGGGCAGTGATGTCTGGGGCTTCGACAAGTGGAGATCATTGCCAGAGCACCATGAGGCGTGGCTCGCTCAGGCTACTGACACCGATGCGCTCATCTACCGTTCGAGCTATGATACCGCGCCGGAGGCTGTGATTCCGCAGTCTGTCAAGGAGGGCGGCATATCGCCAGTTGTTCAGTATATGCTCGAGGTCTTCTTCTACACCATCGATCCGAAGACTGGGGTCGCCACCCAGAAGAGTCGTCTGATTGATGTCAAGGCGGGAGAATGGGAGGTACCGTCTTGGTATGCGCCGATCGACTTCAATACTAGCGTTGATTACGGAAAGGGCGAGCATTGGTCCTGCTTCTGTATTCTGGATGATGTCGCCCCGGGTTGGGCTTGGATTAATGAGGTTAATATCGTTGGCGGCGCCTATGATCCCTCTGGTTTTGATGTGGACCAGAATTGTCAGTTCGTGGAGATCGCCGCTCCAGTTACGGCCGATCTTTCCGGTTGGCGTATTGAGATGGTTCAGGCAGCGGAGTCGAGCGGTTATATCCTTACCAATACAGTTGCAGTGTTTGGTGCTCGCAAGCTCAGCGGAACCAAGTCGAAGAATGAGATTTCCAATTATGTCTTCCACGTGGTGGCGAATCCGCCCATTGCGGGCAGCTATCTTGACCGTTCGATCTTGGATGCGGATGGAGCCCTTGACGGAACCTGGCGATTCGACGATTTCGGTAACGGTTATCTCTTCAATAATAACAACACCCTTTGGGATACCGAACCGCTCGGAATTCGTCTCGTTCGTCCTAACGGCATTGTCGAGCATGAGGTGCTTACCATCGGTGAAGACCTTTGGGGTGGAACCTACTCGCCGAGCAATGTCTGCAGATACCTGAATAGTAATATGAAGCCAGGGACGTTCTTTTATCCCGGAGATGATCATAATTCAGGGGATCATTCCGTCGGCGTCGTTAATAACAAGGGTGAATGCGCTCATGACAACTGGAATAATACGATGATGCGTACGCCAGGGCGAATCAACGAGGGCCAGCAGATTGATCCTGATATTCCGGTTCCTTATGGAGAGATGATTTATATCTATTCCACCCTTGACCAGTCCGGTGGCAACATCTGGCAGTCCAATGACGGTGGGCACACTTTTACCAATGAAACGCTGCGGTTCTTCATTAAGCGCGGGAGTGCGAAGGGAACCAATCTCGTTTATCAGGTCGAACCGTGGTATGAAGTAGATTACAGTCGTCAGACTTGTGACGGAAAGACGATGGAGTTCGACGTAACCAACGGATTCAATCGCGCCACTCGCACTGTTGAGGTGAAGAACATCGGCAAGGGCTGTAGCAACTCTGTCAGCATAGTCGCTAAGGCCTGCGTGGATAAGCGGCTGGTCGAGTACGGGGTTGACGAGAACAATCCGTACACTCCAGCGATTATTCGCTGGCTGCAGGACGGCTCGACCTTGCGTGGCGAGTTCGCCAATCAAGACGGTGTCATTCGTCTCGGCGAGTTCTGGGGGCGCAAGAGCGGCTATATAGCTGATCTTACCCTTACCGAGATGTATTGGCTCGATATTGATCCGACCGTCGGAGAGATGGTGCTCGTCGGCGGCTGGGGCAGAGCGCCTCAGAAGCTCGAGATTCCCGCGAATGAGTATCATGCCGCGCTTACTAACGATGTTATGTCTCCGTTCTTGATGATTACCAACAAGACCACCGATATCGCGTCGCCGATGTACGCCAAGGCATGGGCTCCGTATGTGCTGCGGAGTGTTGAGCCGACCAAGACCTCTTGGGATTATGAGTCCGGGTCAACGTCTGATTGGAACAGTGTGACCTTTAAGATCAAGGGCATCATTAATAACGGGCACAACAGTCTTGACAATCCCGATAACTGGGTTGATCTGCGCTGGTTCGTCTTCCATGAGGATTCGTTCCATCAACCTGGTAACGCCCTCGGTGCTGAACCTTATACTATTGATGTCGAGATTCTGGACCCGATGCACCGTCATGATTCTCCTGGATATGATGCCGGCTGGGTCCATTGGCTGGAATCCCATCCGGACAGGTCTGATCTTCGTCCGTATTATCGTTGGGATATCAATACCCGTCTTAAGCCGAAGGAGATCGAGGTGCTTAAGACCAACAACGTCACGGTGGTCACTCTGCCATAGTCGGGCGGATTTCGCATGAGGTTGCCGAGGGTAGTCTTCGCATCGGTATGCCTATTCGTCGTTTCCACGGCGGAAGCTGACTGGACGGAGAATCTTGTCCCTGGGCCGATGAATGTGGTCACAGGAGTCGTAACCTATGTGCATTCATGGATCAAATGCACTGGCGTCGTCGCGTCGCCGGATGACCCTAACGGACGCGGGGTGTACGCTTCGGGGGCAGTTCCCGGCGAGCCGGCCGGAAGATTTGTGGGTTGTGACCGACTTGATGTTGGCGACCTCGTCATCATCCATTCGCGGTGCTCGAAATTTCTACTTGAACCGGGACTTACGGTTACATCATTTGAGCGTGTTGGATCAGTGAAATTACCTGATCCGCTCGAGTTCCGCTTTGCCGATCTCGCCAGTGGATCCTGTAATAACCGCCGCGTGCGAGTCAGAGGCGTGGTTCGCTCGGTTACGCAGGCTAACGTGAACGGGCGCGACCTTTACCTGATTACACTTGGTATGGCCGATGGTGTATTGGTGGTTCGTACTTCGATTGAACGCGACTGGCAGGCGCTGGTTGACGCCGAGATTTCAGTGGATGGCGTGGTATTCGCGCTGATAAACAACCGGTTCGAATTTTTGGCGCCTGAACTGGAGACGATCGGAACTAATTCTGTCCGGGTTTTATCTCTTCCTCCTGTTAATATCCCCGAGGTGCGGATTGATGGTTCGATGTCGCGTGCCCGTAAGACCTACGACCGGCATCGCTGTCGTGTGATCGGTGAAGTTACGGAGCGAAGCACAGATGGGCGCGACTTCACCATTCAATGTGCTGGAACCGCGCTTGCGGTTCACTGTAATGATGAGGCTCCGCTGGTTGGCATGAAGGTCGAGGCGGTTGGTTTCCCACAGATGGAACAGGACGTTGCAGGAATCTGTTGCGCGAACTGGAGTGAAGTGCCGGAATCAGAAGTGAAGGCTGTCGCGATGGACATCTCGCTTGACAACTTCGCCGAATATATGGTTGGCGTCGTTGATCTCGCGAAGGTCGACCTGTGTAATCGCCTGGTGCGTATTCATGCGAAACTGCTGAGCGAACCGATAGTGGATAACGGGTGTCTTCGTCTCGATCTTGTTGCCGATGGTTACCAGTTCTTCGCGACCTTGCCTCTTGATCGGTCGGGCGGCATTGCGGATCGACTCCGCGATTTGCCGTCGGTCCGTGTTACTGGCGTTCTGCATTTCGAGTTCGCCCGTAGTGCTAAAGACGCCCGATATCGTTCGCTCGGCTCGGTCGAACTTCGTATGCGGGATCACGAGGACATTGATATCATAAGCGATTTCGACTATCGTTGGCGTCGCTGCGAGAGAACGATGAGGACTGTCGGTCTCTGGGCACTTATCCCGCTTTGCCTTTTCCCGTTGCTGATGATACATCTTCGTTACCATCGCCATCTGCGGATGCGTGCACTGCTCGCGGATCGCCGGCGCATTGCCCATGATCTTCATGATTCAATCTCTCAGCACATGGCTGGGGTGAAGCTGTTGCTTGATACGGTTCGTTCCAATCCCGGCGCACTCTCCGAAGAGCAACTCGCGGCGCTTTCCGTGGCCGATGGTGTGCTTGGCGAAGCACGTCGCGAAATGCGAGAAGCGATACTTGATTTGCAGAATGATGATCTATTGCTGAGGCCACTCGAGGGTCTGATCCGGCGTTTTGCAATGGAGCTCAATGCTTCGGGAAAGGTGCGTGTGCGCATGAAACTACGCGGTTTGCCCGCCGTGATGGCGCCTGGTATGAAGCGCGATCTGCTGGCGGTTATTCGTGAGGCATCAGCCAATGCCATTCGGCATGGCGAAGCGAAAAACATCGCTGTGGTGAGTGACCCTGTCGGTGCGGGCGAGTTCTCGCTCGGTGTGTATAATGACGGCGTGCCATTTGATGTGGATGCGGCGCCGGGTCCGGAAGAAGGACATTTCGGACTGACTGGAATTCGCGAAAGGGCGCTTCGCTGCGGATTCGAGGTGCGGTTTGTGGATACTGGGACATTGCGCGGATTGGTGCTTGAAAAGGAGGATCGAACATGAGGAAATATAAAGTCGTCGTCGTAGACGACCACGTAGTTGTCCGCATGGGGATACGTTTCGCCGTGGGGATGTTCAAGGACCTAGATTTCGTCGGCGAGTTCTCCCGCGGTGAAGGCGCCGCTGAATTCGTTAATGCTAAACGCCCTGACGTGACGATCCTCGATCTCCGTATGCCCGATCGTGACGGAACACTGGTTCTTGCTGATGTCTTGAAGCTCTGGCCAGAGGCAAAGGTCGTCATTCTTTCATCGGCCGGAACCGAGGAGGATGTCTACAAATGCCTCTCGCTCGGGGCGAAAGGGTATGTGCTGAAGGATGGTGGACAGGATAACCTTATTGCGGCCATTCGCGCTGTCGCCGAAGGTGGTGAGTTCGTTCCAGATGACATCCGGCGTGTTTATCGAGATCGTATGAAGGCTCCGGAGCTCACGCCTCGTGAGCATGACGTGCTGGGGCTTCTCGCTGAAGGAATGTCAAATGACGATATCGCCGAACGCCTCGGTGTCACTCGTGACGGGGTGAAGATTCATCTTAAACACGTTTACGAGAAGCTCGGCGTCGGCGATCGTGTTAGTGCCGTTAATGAGTCCCGCCGCCGTGGACTTGTGGTCTGAATCTAGCAAAGAAAGGAAGAATCATTATGAAGCCAACTCTTGTTGTTTTAGCAGCCGGTATGGGATCGCGTTATGGCGGACTAAAACAGGTGGATCCGGTGGGACCGTCAGGCGAAGCGATTCTCGACTATTCAGTCTTCGATGCCATCCGTGGCGGCTTCGGGAAGATCGTCTTCATTATCCGCAAGGATTTCGAGGCCGAGTTCAAGGAGAGGGTGGGTGCCAAATATGCCGGAGTCGTTCCTGTTGACTATTGTTACCAGGATATCAATGATCTACCATCCCCTTATGTCGTCCCGGATGGTCGCACGAAGCCGTGGGGTACTGCGCATGCTACACGAGCTGCCCGTAATATGGTACGGGAGCCGTTTGCGGTGATCAATGCCGATGATTTCTATGGACGTGACGCGATGGCAAAACTCGGCGCTTATCTCTCGTCTGTCAATCCCGATTCTCTTCATTTCGCCATGGTCGGCTACCGTCTTTCGCTTACGCTTTCAGAAAACGGATCGGTAGCTCGCGGAATCTGCCGGCTTTCGTCCGAAGGCATGCTGCAGGGCGTGACCGAGATGACCAAGCTCGTCAAGGTCGGAGGTGTCGCTGAGAATCGCGAAGATGAGTCTAATCCCGATCGTGTCCCGCTCGATGCGCGCGTTTCCATGAACTGCTGGGGGTTCACGCCGCGGCTTTTCTCCGAACTTGAGGATCGTTTCGTGAAGTTTCTTTCCGCTCGTGGGACCGAAATGAAGAGTGAATGGTATATTCCGTTTGTCGTGGACGAGCTTATCAAGGAAGGAAAGGCCGACTGCATGGTGCTGCCAACAGATTCAAGTTGGTTCGGTGTTACTTATCGTGATGACAAGCCTTTTGTAATGACCGCGATCAAGAAGCTGGTAGAGGCTGGTGAGTATCCCGCTCCACTCTTCTCGAAGCCCTAATGGAATCGGCATCAAATTCCCCCTTGCACGCTGAGCGGGAATTATGATATAATATTACTTGTTTTCGATTAGTGGGGCTGTAGCTCAACTGGATAGAGCATCAGACTACGAATCTGAGGGTTATGGGTTCGACTCCCGTCAGCCCCGCCATTAACGAAAGCACCAGATTGCGGGGTGGAGCAGCCTGGTAGCTCGTCAGGCTCATAACCTGAAGGTCGTTGGTTCAAATCCAGCCCCCGCTACCAATTTGGAATCTGGTACGGCTTCAAGCCCCTGTCGGACGGTAGCGCAGCCTGGTAGCGCGTTTGCTTGGGGTGCAAAAGGTCACGAGTTCAAAT
>CALYRV010000021.1 GCA_945483525.1 uncultured Verrucomicrobiota bacterium | reverse complement strand
TGCGCCTGAAAAGCGCCTTCAGATGGAAAAGTCTACGACGAAAAAGAAGGGGTGTGAAAATAAATTTTCATAGGGTTTTATTGGGCTTTTTTGAAAACTGGGATAAATTACCCTAGAAAAAGTGGGATAAGGGTGAAATGAAAGCATCGTTGAACGTTCGGCAAATATGTGCTAGAATGGTTCTGGCTTTTGATGATGTCTAAACGGTAAATGAGTATTGACAATGAAGATTCTGCTGGTGGCGATTGGTAGTGCGTTGGGCGGGGTGCTGCGGTATCTCGTGCCGTGTCTGTTTGCGGCGCACAAGGGGTTCCCGTGGGCGACACTGACGGTCAATGTTGTCGGGTCGCTGTTAATCGGACTCCTCTCCGGCCTCTTGGCGCGGCACGGCGGTGCGTCCGCCGAGTCGATCCGCGCCTTCGCGGTCGTCGGCTTCTGCGGCGGCTTCACGACGTTCTCGACCTTTTCGAATGAGACCTTCTGGATGCTGGGAGGCGGACAGTGGCTTTCCGCCGCGGCCTATGTCGGCATTTCGGTCCTCGCCGGACTCGTTGCGGTCTTCCTCGGCTATTGGCTTTCGAAAGGCGTTTGCGCGTGAAAGGTAAACGACAGCGAATTAACGTTGCGGCGTGGTTGATCGTCGGAGCGGACTTCCTGATGATGCTGGCGGCGCTTATGCTGGTGATGCCGCCGCAGTCGCATGATTTGTCCGTGCTGGCGCCGCATGTCGCTTCGGCAGTGCTGATGACGGCGTTCGGTCCGTATTTGTTCGTGGCTTCCGCCAATGCGCTGTTAACGATGCTGCTGATGGTCATCCATCTGGTGTTACTATGGGCGCTCGTCTATCGCTTGCGGTTTTGCGACGGATTCGGACATTGGAGTCGGAGGGTTCGCCTTTTCATGTTCACGGCTGGTGCGTTGTTGTCCGTGCTGTCCGTCTGGTGCGAGATGCCGGTCACGGAACGTTATGAAATCACGTCAGACAAGATCGGCGGCGAGTCCGTTCGCTTGACGGTCATATCCGATCTTCATTCGTGTGCTTACGGTGGTGGACAGATGGCTCTATACAGGGAAGTAGCGGCGACGGAACCGGACGCCGTGCTGTTCACCGGGGACATCTTCGATGACCGGCTGCCGGATGACAATGCGCAGGTCTTTATCGCGAAGATTGCGAAAAACTGTCCGTGCTTCTACGTTTCCGGCAATCACGAATACTGGAGCGAGCGCGTTGACGGGATGAAGAAGTGGCTGCGAGACGCCGGGGTGACGGTGCTGGAAGGGGAATGTCGGACCTTGATCGTGAAGGGGACGACGATCGAGATCTGCGGGGTTGACGATCCCACGTATATGGAAGACGAACAGTGGCTGTGTCAGTTGCGGCGGGCGGATGAGCAGTCCGACCCCGCGCATATCCGGATCCTGCTCACGCATCGTCCCGAGCGCGCGGAGGTTTACGGGAAGTTCGCCTTTGACCTTGTCCTGGCGGGACACGCACATGGCGGGCAGTGGTTGATTCCTTTTGTTGGCCGCGGCGGCTATTCGCCGGATCAGCATTTCTTCCCGAAGTACGTGGACGGACGCTATACGCTGGCGAACGGAAGCGAGATGCTCGTGAGCAGAGGACTCGCCCGTGAGAGTACGCCGCTGCCGCGCCTCTTCAATCCGCCGGAAATTCTGTTGGTGGTGCTTTCCTGGAGATGATGGCGTTGGCATGATGATATGTGGCTCTTACTTCTTTCCATTTTTTAATATAATTGGTCGGTTGGGCTTGCCAATTAAGTCCTGTGTATGGTATAATGGGGCTGTTTACGGAGGATGTGGACATGAAAGAGGCGATACGGGAGATTCTGCGAGAGTTCTACCAAGACGGCGTGCCGGATGATATCGTGCCGCGCGATGTGGACTATGCGGAGAAACTGCGTGCGGCGACGGTCATCAAGGGCATGCGCCGCGTGGGGAAGACGTTCGTGACCTATGAGCGGATCCGCGGTTTGCTGGCGGAAGGGATCCCTCTCGGGCGGATTGTCCATGTCAATTTCGAAGACGAGCGTCTTCGTCGGCTGACGGTGGATGACCTGCATCTGATTGGCGAGATCCATGCCGAGCTTTATCCTGAATATGCGGACGAGACCTGCTGGTATTTTCTCGACGAATTGCAGCGGGTGGACGGATGGGAGGCGTATGCACGGCGGTTGGTCGACGCGAAGCGCATCAAGGTCTGCCTGACGGGATCGTCGTCCAAACTGCTTTCGGAAGAGATTGCAACGGAAATGCGCGGACGGTCTTTGCCGATCGAGGTGTTCCCGCTGTCGTTTGCCGAGTATCTGCGGTTCAACGGCATTCTGCGGAATCCGCCGCAAGGCGGTTTTACCGCGAAGGAAAAGGGAGTCCTTCGCCGGGCTGCCAAAGATTATCTCGAGCGGGGCGGTTTCCCTGACGTGCAGGACATTGCGGACAGCATGCGCGTTGCGATGCTGCAGGGATATATCGACGCGGTCTTGTATCGGGATGTCCTGGAGCGCCATTCGGTGCCAAGCGTTCAGGCGCTCAAGTACACGCTTGACTATCTGTTCCACAACTATGCGCGCAAGACGTCGACGCGCAGCATCTCAGGCGTGTTGAAGAACTTGTCCGTGGCGGCCAATCGCGAGAGCATCGCTGACTATCTGGACTGGTTCAAGGACGCCTACCTGATCTATCCGGTGTCCGTCAAGTCAGATTCGCTGTCCGTCAAGCGGGTAAATCCGGACAAGTACTATCTGATCGACACGGGCCTCATTCGGGCGATGTGCGTGAAGAACGATGCGGAGAAGGGATGGCTTTTGGAGAATCTGGTCTTCATGGCGCTTCGCAGGGGATCGAACAAGATTGCCTACTATCTAAATGGCGACGGCACGGAAGTCGATTTCCATGTCTTCGACAAGGTGGCGCGGACATCTCGTCTCGTTCAGGTCTCCTGGGACATGGCGGACAAGACGACATTCGCGCGGGAATTCGACGCCATCGTTGCGGCTCGTAATGAGACGGGCATAACTGACTGTACAATCGTCACCTGGGATGACGAAGGTGAGAAAGACGGAATCCGCATCGTGCCGGTTTGGAAGTGGCTCCTGGCAAATTGAGGAACAGAATGAAAAAACTGACTTTAATCACCTCGTGCGCATTTTCCCTGATGCTGGTGTCGGGGTGTCTGATGTTCTATACGGGGAGCGAGGAAGGTCCGTTCAAGGTCGTGGCCGTCAGGAACGAGCCGGGGCGTCCGCAGGAGGCGATTCTTCAAAGCGAATGCCGGGCTAATTGGAATGTCGTATTCGGTCCTGACGGAGGCGGTCCGACCTACTTCAAGGGCATCCGTTATTATATCGCTTCCGGTGGCGATTGCGTGCTGGACGCCGCGACCGGCGAGTTGACGCGGCCGAAAGGCGACCCGGATGCGTGGAGGGCCAGGCTCTCGGACATACGCAAAGTCGAGGGCGGTAAAGAAGGAGATGTCGCGTTTTCCCAATGCGATCGGCGAGATTGACGAACGTCGGCAGAAGGATGATTCGGGCGAGGATGGCAAATAAGATGACAGGACCTGACTTTTCGATTGTTCTAGTGCGTCCCGAGATCCCGCATAACACGGGAGCGATCGGACGGCTCTGCGTGGGACTCGGCGTGAAGCTGCATCTCATTCGTCCCCTTGGCTTCCATCTCGACGACCAGTCCGTCGCGCGGGCCGGGCTCGACTACTGGCCGTATCTCGATTTGCAGGTGCACGACACTTGGGAAGAGTATCTCGCCGCGGCAAAACCGACGCGCCTCTTCTTTCTCTCAACGCACGGCGAGCGGTCTCTGTACGAGTGTGCATTCGAGAAGGGCGATGCGCTAGTCTTCGGCAACGAGAGTTCGGGTCTCCCCAAGGACTTCTACGAACGCTACCGCGAGTCGCTCTTCAAGATTCCGATGCCGGGCGAACACGCGCGCAGCATCAATCTCGCGAACGCGGTCTCCATCGCTGCTTACGAGTGCTACCGTCAGATAGGGAAGTAAAACGGATATCGGGAAGTGATATGACAAAGATTCTTTTCGTGTGTCATGGGAATATCTGCCGCAGTCCAATGGCGGAGTTCGTGATGAAGGACCTCGTCCGAAAGGCGGGGCGGGACGATATCGTGGTGGAGTCCGCGGCGATGCATACGGATGAAATTGGCAACGACATCCACTATGGCACGCGCCAGAAGCTCACCGAGAAGGGGATTCCGTTCACGCCTCGCGCGGCGTGGCTGCTCACGGCGGCGAAGGCTAAGGAATACGATCTTCTGATCGGGATGGATTCCTACAATATCGCCGACCTGAAGCGACTCGTCTATCCCGAGGATCGCGGCAAAATCCGCCGGATGCTCGAGTTCGCGAACCTCAACCGCGACGTCGCCGACCCCTGGTACACGGGCAACTTCGACGCGACCTGGGACGATGTTCTCGCCGGCTGCACGGGATTGCTCGCGTCGTTATCGTGAATGTAAGAAGTGAATCGGCTCTAGGATGATTTGCTATACTATCTGTATGCGGAAGTTGTTTATGATTTTGGTTCTGTTGCCGTTCGCTACTCGGCGGTCTGCAGTCCGCGCAATAAGGCGAACGACATGACATTGGCGATGATGGCGATGGTGTGGTATGTTCCAGGATGGCTCCGGACGCAGACGCCGCAGGAAGGGTGTCTCGAGAGTTTGACGAACACCTACGAGACGGCCGAGGTGCAGTTCAAGGCGTGGAACGGCGACATTCCGATCTGGCCGAAGGCGGTCGAGCATGCGGATTTGGCGGCGGATCGGATCGCGGCGGAGGTGATCGCGATGCCGGAGGTGGCGCGGACGAATCTGACGATTGTTGGACACTCCCTTGGCGGACGGATCACGGCCCGGGTGCTGGCGCGGCTTGCAGAGAAGAACCTGAAGGTGCGGCAGGCGGTGTTGATGGCGGCGGCGATCCCATTCGTCGATGCGGATATCGCGAAGATGGGCGGCGGATCGGAGCTGCCGGTGATCTCCGTCTGCAATCCGGATGACGTGACGCTCAAGTACGTCTATGCGCTGGCTGGCGGCGAGCCGAAGGCCGGTTATCTCGCGGGCGCCTATGGGGCGAACGGCTCGGTGACCAATATTCCAAATGTCATTGAATACGTGACGCCGACGAACATCACGGAGTCCGTCAAGATTGATCATCTCTGGGGCAGGTCCGAGCATCTCAAGGAGATCGCGAATCATCACGTGCATTTCTATCTCGAGTATCTTCGGAAGATCGTGAACGGCGAGGCTGGCGGTGGGCGCGTGATGGTGCCGCAGCATCTGCCGACGGTCGAGGGGAAGGTGATGGACGCGGGAATCTGGTGGCGGGTACTCGATACGCATGCGGGCTGGAAGTTGGAGCGCAACCTCGTCACCGGACACTGCCGTATCCTCGATCCGCAGAAGACCCGCCGAGCCTGGGGCGGGGAGAGTGAGATGCGTGCGGCCTTCGCGAAGACGAAGGCCCAACTCAAGTGAGGAATATGATATAATACCATCAAATGGCAAAAAAAGTAAAAGATCCGCGTCCCAGTTGGGACGAATACTTCATGGAGATAGCCCATGTCGTGTCGAAGCGTAGCAATTGTTCGCGTCGCCATGTCGGAGCGGTTATTGAAAAGGCGAATCATATTCTGTCAGCAGGTTACAACGGAACTCCGCGCGGGGTGAAGAACTGCTTTGACGGAGGGTGTCCGCGTTGCGCGGGCAAGACGCCGAGCGGCAAGGGTCTTGACGAGTGCTTGTGTGTTCATGCCGAGCAGAATGCGATTTGTCAGGCGGCGCTATTCGGGCATGCATTGGAAGGATCTACGATTTACATTACGCTTTCTCCGTGCCTTACCTGTGCGAAGCTGATTATCAATTCCGGTATTAAGGAGGTTGTCTATGACGGCGACTATACAAATTTCCTTGAGACCGTTAAGGCGATGTTCAAGGCGTCTGGCGTGAAGTGCCGTTGCTTCAAGGGTAAATAGTGGTAGAGGGAAGTGGTAGTGGTACAGTGGAGATAATTTTTTAATACTAACAACTAACAGTTAACAATCAATAACTAAATAATACAATGAGCCGTAAGAAAATTATCGCTGGTAACTGGAAAATGAACATCAAGCCGTCCGAGACGGCCGCTCTCGTGAAGGCCGTCGCCGAGGCTACGAAGGACTACGGGAATGTCGAGATCGTGTGCTGCACGCCGGCGATCGACGTCCCGGCTGCGGTTGAGGCTGCGAAGGGCACGCAGGTCGGCATCGGTACCGAGAACTGCCACTGGAAGGAGTCTGGTGCCTACACTGGCGAGATCTCGACGGGCATGATCGTTGACGCGGGTTGCAAGTACGTCATCACCGGTCACAGCGAGCGCCGCCAGTACTTCGGTGAGACCGACGAGACGGTCAACCTTCGTACGCGTGCCGCGATCGCCGCGGGTCTCACCTGCATGATGTGCATCGGCGAGACGCTTGAGGAGCGCGAGGCTGGCAAGCTCGTCGAAGTCATCGAGCGTCAGATGAACGTAGGCCTCAAGGATGTCACTGCCGCGGACTGCGCCAAGCTCGTCATCGCTTACGAGCCGGTGTGGGCCATCGGTACCGGCAAGACTGCGACGCCAGACCAGGCGCAGGAAGTCCATGCTCTCATCCGCGCCACGCTTGCGAAGCTCGTCGGGGCTGAAACGGCTGAGACGGTCCGCATCCAGTACGGCGGCTCCATGAAGCCGGGTAACGCCGCGGAGCTTCTCGCCAAGCCGGATATCGATGGTGGTCTCATCGGTGGTGCCGCGCTCAAGGCGGCCGATTTCGCTGGAATCATCGCGGCGGCTGCCAATGCGTAAGTGCGTGGCAGTGGTACTCGCGGCGGCGCTTTTCGCCGTCGCGGGTTGTTTTGACGAGCCGGAGCCGGCGTATAAGTCGGTTCCGGCTGGGAGTCGCGTCTATCTGAGTGATCAGGGGCTGAAAGATCTCAAGAGCACTCAGGTTTTCCTCGGAGCTGAATATCTTAATCTCGACCGTAACCAGCTCACTAACGTTGACTGCGTGGCGGCGATGGAGGGGCTTAAGTGGCTGCGGCTCAATGACAACTGTCTGGTGTCGCTGCCGGATCTTAAACGTCTCGTCAATCTGCGGCGTATTTATCTCAAGAACAATCGTTTTGCCGCGGTTCCGTTGACTTTGAAGGATTTGCCTGCGCTTACTGACATCGACTTGAGCGGTAATCCGATCACGGAAGTGCCGGAGTGGCTTGCGAAGAAAGAGGGACTGGAGAATCTTTCGTTTTCGCGTACCAGAATCAAGAAATTGCCGGAGGATCTTTCGGCGTGGAAGTCGCTGAAGACGCTTCAGCTCGGCGATCTGCAGCTCGATCCCGGGGAAATGGCTCGAATCCGCGCAGCCTTTGATCCGAAGAGTAATCCGCTGGGTACTGCGGTGGTGTTCTGAGCGGTTGGAGTGTCGGGAGTCGGTAAGTTGAGGGGATTTGGAGTTGGCTGACGTTTCCGCGTTAAAGAAAAATCTAGAGGAGCTGTCATCGGGTAATACCGGGCGGCTCCTTTTGAAATATTCATGGCCAGCGCTCGTCGCGATGACCTTGAACGCGCTTTATGCCGTAGTGGACCGCGTGTTCATCGGACACGGTTGCGGCGTGGATGCGATGGCTGGCGTTCAGCTGGCGATGCCGGCGATGATGTTGCTGACGGCGTTTGGTCCGTTGATCGGCGTCGGACATGCTGCGCTGCTTTCCATCAAGCTCGGTGGTGGTGATATCGAGTCGAGCGAACGGCTGGTGGGTCAGACGATTGCGCTCAAGCTGTTGCTTTACGCGGTGCTGATTCCGCTTCTTTACGTGTATCTTGAGGAAGTACTGGATCTGTGCGGTGCGGACAAGGTGACGTTAGGCGCGAGGTCGGCGGCGAAGGAGTATCTGAAGATCATTCTCTTTTCGCATGTGTTTTCTCATCTTGCGTTTGGTCTTTCGGCCTTGTTGCGGGCCGAGGGCGGAGCGATCAGGTCGATGATGTGCATGGTCGTTGGGTTCGGCATCAACCTTATTCTCGACCCGGTCTTCATCTTCTGTTTCGACATGGGCGTTGCGGGAGCGGCGTGGGCGACGGACGTATCGATGGCGGCGAGTTGTCTGTGCGCGTTTGCGTTTTACTGGGGTGGATGGACCGTTGTGAAGCTCCGTTTGAGGCGGATTTGGATATATCCGGACCTTTTGCCGCGGACAATGGCGATTGGTTTGGCTCCGTTTCTGCAACAGCTTATGGGTTCGGTCATCATTGCTTCGTTGCAGATCGCGTTCACGACGTGGATGACGGACGAGGCGGCGAGGACGGCGGAAGTGGCGTCCGTCGGCGTGTTTAATTCCGCGTTGATTCTTGTCTTCATGCCAATGCTCGGCGCGCAGCAGGGGTTGCAGCCGATTTTCGGTTATAACTGGGGTGCGCGCTACTACGATCGTGTTCTAGGTACGCTCAAGACTGGGTTCTGGGTAACGACTGCGTTGACCTTCGCGGCCTTTGTCGTTCAGGTGGTGCCGCCGTTCCCGACCTGGATTGCCTCGATGTTCGTGTCGTCCGACAATCCGCAGCTTATTGAGATCTGCGCGCACGATCTCGCGCTTTCGAACTGTATGATCTGGTGCATTTCAATTAACGTGGTCGCGACGACGTACTTTCAGTCTATCGGCAGGCCAGCGGTCGCGATCTGGCTTTCGATGCTGCGACAGGGGGTGGTGCTGTTGCCGATCGTCTGGCTGATGCCGTATTTTCTCGAGGACAAGGTATTCGCGATCTGGCTTTCGATGCCGGTTTCTGACGTGATCTGCAACGCAGTTACGATCCTGCCGCTATATTTTCACGTTCGATTCCTGTCGCAGGTTCGCCGACGGGAGCGGAAAATTTTGATATAATAGCTGAAAATGAAATTTGAAGACAACCTTAAGAAGCTTGAGGAGCTGGTATCGAAGATGGAGTCCGGCGGGCTGGATCTCGACGCGATGATCAGGTCCTTCGAGGAAGGGCGAAAGCTGGTAGACATATGTCAGAAGGACCTGGAGTCAATCAAACTCCGTATTGAGAAGGTTACTAGGTCCGGCGCGATTGAGCCTGTCGAGGCTTGATGCTGTCCATCATTCCTCATTTATCACTCCTCATTCCACATTCTTCATGAAACAGATATTCGTCCAGGCTCAGGCAGATCACATCGAATCCCTTTCCAAGGCGGCGCCGTTGAGTGCGCTTGAGGAACTCGTCTGGAATGCGCTTGATGCTGATGCCCATCAGGTTCAGATCGACCTTATCACTAATGCGCTTGGCGCGGTGGAGGCTGTTCGGGTTTCCGATGACGGCACTGGCATTGACGTCCTTAAGGCCGATTCCACCTTTGGCTCCCTTGGCGGAAGCTGGAAGCGTGGCGCGACTCAGACGGAGAATGCTCATCGTCGGTTGCATGGTCGCCGCGGATGCGGGCGCTTTAAGGCCTTCGCGCTCGGTGATCACGTCGAGTGGCGCACCACGATGCGTGCTGGATCCGAGCTTGTCTCCTATATCCTGAGCGGCGACATCGAGAAGCCCGGCGTGTTCAATCTGGAGACGTCTGGGGTTCCGGGGCCCGCGACGGGGACCGAGGTTTACGTTGAGAATGTCCGTGCCGCCTGCGATTCGTTGCTGACTGCAGAGGAGACGGTGCAGTCGCTCGCCTCCAAGTTTGCGCTGTATCTCAAGAGCTATCCTGATGTCCGTATCTATTTCAATGGGCTGCCGGTCACCCCAGTGATTGTCCAGAGGCAGACGACCGACTATAAGATTCATCTGCAGAATGGGGCGGAGGCGAAGCTTGAGGTGATAGAGTGGAAGCGCAAGTTCGTCGGAGCCGGAAGGCTCGTTTTCGCGGGTCTGGACGGTTTTGAACTTCATGAGATGCCGGCGATGGTAAGGTCTGGTGGCGTTCCTTTCACGGCATATCTTGTCTCTGAGCGCATTTCGCAGCTTGCGGCCGAGAACGCGTTGGTGATGGATGAACTCAATCCAGAGGTGCGGATGTATCTTGACGAAGTCAAGAAGGTTTTGAAGGCGCATTTCCTTTCGATTGCTTCGACGGTGGACGAGGAGTTTGTTCGCGAGTGGGAGGAGCGGATTTCTGCGATGTCGCTCGCCGACCGTAAGCGGGTGCTTGATATGCTGAAGAAGTCCGTTAAGAAGGGCTGATTTCTTCCTTGCTCTCGTTTCTTGAATATGATACAATCTTTTGCGTTATGATATCAAAGGTAGCTGTCATCATGGGGTGTGCGGCGCTAATCGTGCCGTTTATATCCGTTCATGCCGAAGAAGCCGAAGCGGAGGCGCCGAAGGTCGACCCCGAGATGTCTGCCGCGGTGAAGTATATTGAGGCGCTCGTCGATAATGGTTATCCTGATTTCGCCGAGCCGCTAATTGCGCAGACGAAGAAGAAGTGGCCGAGTTCCGACGCAATGCTGTTCGCGATCGAGATTCGTGGCATGCTTTCGATGGGCAAGTTTGACGATGCGGAGAAGCGCATTGCTTCGCTTCCCGACCGTAAGTCAACGAAATTCTGGGCGGCTCGCCTCGAGGTTGCCAACAACTACTTCGCCCGTAATCGCAAGGCCGACGGTATCAAGATCTACGAGGAGTTCTTTGAGCTGTTTCCGACCGCTCCGAAGGATATTGCCGAGTTCTATAACAACGCCTGCTATGCTTATGGTCAGCTTCTTTATGCCGACAAGCAGTATGCGAAGGCGGCTGCTCGCTACGAGGAGCTTCTGAAGTCCTTGGATAAGAATTCTGACACTTGGCTGAATCTTGCGTCCGAAACCGCTAAAATGTATCTGAAGCTTGCTGACGAAGCCGATGGCGGAGCGAAGGACGGTTGGATCAAGAGCGCCGACAAGCTGGTTTCGAAGCTCTTGTGGCATAGTGATGCTCCAGTGTATTTCGGCATGGCGGTTTCGATGAAAGCCCATATCGCCGAGATGAAGGGCAATGCCAAGCGCGCTGAGGAGCTGATCGAGGAGTTCGTCGAGCAGCTTACCGATATCCATGATCAGCTGGTTAGGGCGGATCCTGACGGGAAGCTCGGCTTTGTGCGGTTGTCCCCGCTCCCAGAATGTCTTTACCTTCAGGCGAAGCTGCTTTGGAAGGCGGCGCAGGATGAATATAAGAAGCCGAAGCGCAATGACGAGTTGGTGAAGGCGCTGCTCTTCGGCGCCAAACTCAAGGAGGGTGGGCGTGACGGGCATGGAGCGTTTACCCTTGCTTATACGGTGTTCACCAAGTATGATATGTCCCCATGGGCATCGGATGCTGGCGAATTGAGTGAAGAGGTCCGTGAGTTCGCCGAGAAATCCTACAAGGCGGTGATCAAGACTCATGCTACGCCAGAAGAGATCGCCAAGGCGCGCGCGCAGAAGTTTCGTATAGCCAACGATTTCTTCCTCGCTGATCAGTACAAGGAGGCGATTGCTGCGTATTACGAGGTGTTGGCTAAGTATCCTGAGCTTCCTGAGTCGGCAGATGCCGTTGGTAGAATCATCAGCTGTCTGCTTGACCTTGTCGTCGAAGAGCAGAACGAGGAGCTCAAGGCCGAATACCGCATGGATGCCGATGCCAT
Source organism: uncultured Verrucomicrobiota bacterium (assembly GCA_945483525.1). Next base: position 7,404 of record CALYRV010000021.1, on the reverse strand, counting down.
CGAGAATTACGTTTGCGAGCGTTTTGCCGGCTCCAAGAACCGTGTCGTTATGATTAACGGCGGCAATGCGGCGATTTCCGCGGCGGCGAAGGAGCAGGAGCGCAAGGAGTTCGGCCGTGCCGACGCCATTTACACCAAGTTTTTGACGAACTATACTGATCACCCTAATGCTTCGTCCATCTGCCTTTCCCGCGCGGTGCAGTTCCAGAAAGATGAGAAGTTTCTCGATGCAATCAAGTACTGGGAGATTCTTGAGAACAGCTATAGCAACAGTATGCAGTACGCTTCCGCCATTGCGCAGCTCGCCTATTGTTGGGGGCGGCTTAATAATGAGGTGAAGCAAGTCGCCTATCTTAACCGGTATCTTGCGATCGAGAAGGTCGATGTCAAGCGGCTTACCGCGCAGATGCAGCTTGCGCAGCTTTATCAGAAGCGTGGTGTCGAGATGCTTAACTCCGCCGATACGAATGAGACCGCCGAGGCGATTGCCGTGGCCGAGAAGGCGGGTAGCGCGCAGATTATCCGTGCAATCAAGCAGTTCAACGATTTCTCGAAGCAGACGGAGAAGGCGATTGCCGATCCTGCGACCACGAAGGTTGATAAGGAGAAATACACCTATCTTCGAGAGGCGGCGCTGTTCCTTACCGGCGACTGCTATCGTCGCATCAATCGTCCGGAGAAGGCGTTGGAGATGATGCGTAAACGCGCGGTTGAGAGCTATCAGGCCTACATTGACGCTTATCCTGAAGGGCAGTTTGTGAAGACCGCGTACGTTCAGCTCGGTACGATCTACACCGCGATGGGCGATGTCGCTAAGTCCAAGGAGGCGCTGGACGCGTTGTCTCAGAAGTATCCCGATTCTGACGAAGCGAAAAATGCAATGCCGCGTCTGGCGAAGAATCTTATCGAAATGGGTAAGAAGCGCGAAGGAACTGATATTTATGCTCAGATGTTGAGGACGGATGGTAAGTATACGGCAGGGCAATTCCTCAATGCAGGGGAAGCGCTTATCGAGGCGCGCAGTTGGGATCTTGCCAATCAGGCATTCGAGAAGGCGGAGCGGATGGCTGCGACTAACCAGTCCACGGTGGTGGCCAAGGCTCGCCTCGGCAAGGCCAAGACGTCGTTCAAGCAGGGGTCGCTTGTCGAGGCTCGGGAGGCGCTCGACCTCTTCCTGCAGGATAAGAAGATGTCCAGAATGCTGATTGCCGCTGACGCGAATTTCCTGCTCGTCGAGGTTGCGTCCGCCCAGGGTAAGTCCGAGAAGGATCCAGATCTCCGTAAGAAGTATTTCGGCGCCGCTGTTGGTGCGCTTGGTAAAGTGCGCAATTACTGGAAGGGCAAGCCACAGTGGGAGCAGGATCGTCTGGATCTCATGTCTGGTGATGTCGTTATCCGTCGCATGGAGGCGGAGAAGGCGATGGGATTGAATGAAGAGGCGATGGAGACCTGCGGCACCGCGGCTTCCAAGTTCCAGGTCTTCATCCAGGCTCACGGTCCGTCCGAGTCGTTGCCGTTCGATAAGATGGACGCTGGTTCTCAGAACAACCTCGAAGAGGCTTATTCGAAGCTGTTGCCGCTGATGGTGGAGCTGATCAAGGTGCAGAAGGATCCGGCTGATCGTAAGGCGCAGGCTGATAAGGTTGTTGAATTGGGTGAAGCTTACGAGCGGCTTTTCCCGAATGGCAAGTCTAGGATGGTCATCATTAACAGCATGAATCAGGCTAAGGCCGATGGCGGATCTTCTGCAAAAACGGTTGAAGGCGCGCCTGCCGAGGCCGCTTCCACGGAGGAAGAGCCAGTTGTTGACACCGCTTCTGCGGCGTCCGAAGAATCTAAAGGAGAATAATCAATGAAGAAACTTGCATTCGCTCTGGTGCTTGTCGCATCCCTTCCGGTTTGCGCTATTCAGGGTACGATCCGCACCACCAACGGTGACTCGAAGACTGGTGAGGTCAAGTGGCAGCAGCGCTCGAAGAAGTACATCGTCTCATACAAGAAGGGCAAGACCTCCGTTGACGCCGAGTATCCGCTTCATGACGTTGAGCGGATAGATGTCGCCAAACCGGCTAATTTCGACAAATTGGTGGATCTTGTGGCCAAGGGCAATGGTGGTGCTGCCATTGCGGGTTTGCAGAAGATCGTGACCGACTACCGGATGCTTAACTGGGACAAGCCGGCGGGGCGTTATCTCGCGATGGCGTATATCTCCTCCGGGCAGGCGCAGAAGGCCTATGACACCTGCAAGGCGATCATTGACGAGGATAAGACCGCTGCGTACTCTGGCGATCTCGCTCCGGCGTACTGGCAGGCGTTGTTGAAGACGGGCAAGAAGCAGATCCTTGAAAACGTGTTAAAGAGCGCGACGACCAAGGGCGATCGACCCGCTGCGTGCGCCGCGTGTGCGATGCAGGGTGACATCATCCTTGCGGATGGTGAGAATGCGGCTAATTACAAGAAGGCGCTTACCGACGGATATCTCAAGGCGTTCTTAATGTTCCTCGAACCAGAGTGTGCGAGTGAGCGAGCCAACGCCGCCAAGAAGGCCGCGCAGTGTTTCGAAGGCCTTGGGCAGGCCGCCCGAGCGGAAAAGATTCGCGCGCAGGCTAAGGCTCTGTAATTTTTCAAACGGATTCTTAAATTATTCTCAATTCTAAGGAAAACATCACCATGCACAAGAAAATCTCGAAGACTCTCGTTGCTGCGGCTATCTTTCTCGGCACTTCCGTCGCGCCTATGGCGGCGCTTACCTCATACGGGCAAGAACTTACCGATGAAAGCGGCAATGTTGTTGAGTCCAACGCCACGCAATCCTCTGGTTCCAACGGCGGTTTCTATGAGATTGTCTTCGGTTCCGGCATTGTTGGTATGCTTCTTTGGTTTACGTTGTTCGGCGATTTCGGTGCGGCGATTTACTTTATGGTCGATTCTTCGGTTCTTATCAAGCCTGAGAAGCTCATGCCGCAGCGTCTGCTTACAAATGTCCAGAACGCAATGGCGGAAGGGGACGTCGTGAAGGCGATGGAGTATTGTCAGCAGGATCCTTCTCCGATGAGCTCGATCGTGATGGCGGCGTTCCAGCATATCGAAGAGGGCTTTGAGGCGATTCAGGAGGCCGTTAATCAGGCATCCGACTTCGAGCAGGAGAAGATTCAGCAGCGTCTGAACTGGGTTTCGGTCTGCGGCAACCTCGGTCCGTCCCTTGGCCTGCTCGGTACGGTACAAGGCATGATTCTTACGTTCCAGGCCCTTGCTTCCGGCGGTGCCGGCGATGCGGCTGCGCTTGCTAACTCGATTGGCCAGGCGCTTTGGACGACCGCTGGCGGTCTGATCGTCTCCATCCCCTCAATTACGATGTTCTACGTCCTTCGTAATAAGGCGAACCGTCTCATTCTCAAGATGACGGCGGTTACGATGGAGCTTCTGAATGGTCTCCGCAACGTCTCCGTCGATAACGGTGCGGAAGAAGCGGTTGAAGGTTAAGGAAAGGCGAGGCCCCTAATGGCCAGAAAGTCACAGGAAAACCCCGCGCTCGATATGACACCGATGATCGATGTCGTATTCGAGCTCATCATCTTCTTTGTTGTAACTCTTACTGAAGCGCAGAAGAAGGATGAGACGATTGAGCTCGAGGACGGCCAGCATGGTATCGCTTTGGTGCCCGAGGAACTGCCTCCGACGCACATGATGATTGATATCGGCGCGCGCGACAAGAACGGCAAGCGACTCAAGAAGGCGCGAATCTCGATGGGTGATCGAGAAATGACGCCAGATCAGATTGGTCAGCGAGTGAAGGAGAAGTTCAAGAAGATCGGCGAATTCCCGGTGATGATTCGTGCCGACTTCGAGTGTCCTCATTCCGCCGTGGCTGCAGTCATGAACGCTTGCACGGCGAACGGTATCTGGAAGATCTCGTTCGTCGCTGTAGGGGAAGACAAGACTTCCAAGCCGGGTCATCCCGGCCGTAAGCATCTTAATGCGCTTAAGAACAGGGCGAAGTAACCATGGCGAGAAAAGAACAGGAAAACCCAGCGCTTGACATGACGCCGATGATCGACGTTGTGTTCGAGCTCATTATCTTCTTTGTCGTCACGATTAAGCAGGAGGATCTCTTCTCGAAGCTGAACGCCAACCGTCCGGCTCCGTCATCGGGTCCCGCCACGCAGTCTGACGACACCACTGTTAAGATCGACCTCGGTAAGGGCAGGAGCGCCAACGGCGTCATCGTCTACAATCGTCGTGAAGTCAAGCGGTCCGAGCTTGATAAGTACCTTGCTGACGTCGCTCGCACCTCGAAGAAGACGTCCATCGTCATCAATTGTACGATGGATTCGCCGCACAAGGTGCTCGTTGACGTGCTTGATATCTGCTATCGTCATCAGCTCTTTAACGTCAGTATTTTCTCGATGTAAAGGAAAGTTTGTTAGCCATGTCTGAAGAATATCTTGAAGAGGGCGAAGAAGTTCAAGAGCTGAGCGCCGAAGAGATTCTCGAGCAGCACAAGGCCGAGATCGAGGAACGTTTTGAGGAAAAGGGTTTCTTCACGCGGCTTAGCGAAATGTTCTCGGGCCTCGGCAAGCCCCATGATACTCGCGAGTATAAGGCGGCGGTCACCGAACTTCAGCGCCTCAAGGCTCCGATTATCGGCATTATGCTGCCGGTCATTGGTGTCGTTGCGCTGATTGTAATTACCGCAGTTCAGGGTCAGAAGAAGGATATCATTCAGGTCGATCTTTCGCGGGCGGTCGAGGATACCGAGGAACTCAAGGAGGAAGAGCCTGAGCCTGAGGTCGAGCCTCCGGATCCGCCGGAGGAGATGCCTGATATTCAGGTTGACACGCCGGTGGTCGGTCCTCAGACCGACATGATCTCGAATACGCCTATTTCCAACGAACCGGTTTCCGTGAAGCCGGCGTCTCAGGATTCGGTCGCGATCATCAAGTCGCCGGTCACAATGAAGTCGATGTCTGGTTCGCGTTCGCCTGGGCGAATCGGCGCGATGACCCGCGGCGGCGCTGGCTATGGTGATGCGTCTACGGAAGCTGCGGTGCTCAAGGCCCTCCGTTGGCTCAAGACGAAGCAGAAGACGGACGGCTCGTGGGATCCTTCGCCGATCTCCAATACCGGTCTTGCGATCCTCTGCTATCTTGCCCATGGCGAGACCCCCCAGAGCAAGGAGTTCGGTTCCACGGTCGAGATGGCGATCCAGTACCTGATCAACCAACAGACGACTAAGAACGGCGTGGCGACGTTCCAGCGTTCCACGGGTAACGAATATGACACCTTGATTGCGACCTACGCGCTCGGTGAGGCCTACGGCATGACGAAGAATCCTGATGCCAAGGATGCGGCGATGGCGACGATGTACCGTATCGTCGAGAACCAGTCGCCGACCGGCGGTTGGGATTACAAGCTGAACAAGGAGTCTACTCGTGACGACATGTCCTATGCTGGCTGGGCGCTTCAGGCGCTTAAGGCATGTAAGCTAGCTGGGCTTCATCCCGAAGGTCTTGACGAGTGCATCAAGAAGGCGATGAAGTGCCTTGAGACGCGCAACTTCAACAACGGCGGCTTCAACTACACCGCCGGTGGTTCGCCTACTGGGCTTACCGCGACTGGGTGCCTCGCGATGCAGCTCCTCGGATATGGCGATCGCAAGGAGGTGTCTTCGGCGCTTGACACGATGCGCGATTGGGTTCCGACGTTTGAAAAGGACGTCCTGAAGGTCAACGGTCGTAGTGCCGGCCAGGCGCCGCAGTACTACTGCTATTACGCCTCCCAGTGCAAATACCAGGCCGGTATGAAGCAGGGTGCCACACCGGAGAACATCAAGTCTTGGCAGGACTGGAACGTTGCCATGAAGAAGCTGTACACCTCGACGATTATAACCATTGAGGGAGAGTATGAGTTTAACGACAAGGAGTACAAGATCGGCTATTGGGAGAACAAGGACGCCCATGGCGCCGGTGAAGTCATGTCGACCTGTCTTTGTGCGCTGCAGCTGATGGTGTACTACCGCTACCTTCCGACCACTCAGGCTGAGAAGACTCCTGGCGGTGAAGATGCCAAGAAGAAGAAAAAGAAAGCATCTAACGTGAACGTTGTGGTGGACATCTGATCGCATGAGCTTTCCGTTTTTTCTGGCATTAAAGTATCTCAAACCGAAGCGATCCGTCGCTTCGGTTATTACAATAGTGTCCGTGCTCGGGGTGATGCTCGGTGTCGCGGTGGTTATCATAGTTCGCAGCGTGATGACCGGATTTGGAGATATCTGGGAGGAGAAGATCCTTGATTTCAAGCCTCATGTGTCGCTTGTCGCCAGAACTGGCAATGTGGTATCCGGAGAATGTGAGCTGGCGGAGAAGATACGTAAGATTCCTGGCGTTACCTGTGTCACTCCTGAGATTGATACCCGTGTGTTGCTTTCATGTCGTGGGAAAGTGCTGGCGCCGGTGTTGATCGGGGTGGATGGCGAGGATTTTGGCTCTGCATACAAGTTGGGAGCTCCGTATGCCGGCGGGTTCGATCTGGATGGGGATTCTATTGTTCTCGGGGTGGAGGCGGCGCGCCAGCTTGGATGCTGGGTAGGCGACGAGGTCACGATTTATTCTCCCAAGACGATGATTTCGCGAGACGAGATCTATCTTCCGGTGAAATGGAAGGTGACAGGGGTTTTCTCTTCGGGGCAGTATCAGTATGATTCAGGTTATGCCGTCGCTTCGCTTTCCAATCTTCGTGATCTGATGGGGATGGAAAAGGGGGTTTTCGCGGTTCACGTCAAGACCGACTGTCCTACCGACCCCAAGCGGTTCGGCGAGATCATTGATCGAATAGTCGAATTGTCGAACAATCGTATCAGGACCATTAGCTGGCGGGAGGCCGACCGACAGATCTTTAGTGCGCTGGCCGTTGAGAAGAATATGACGGCGCTCCTTCTTTCGCTTATTTCGCTTGTCGCCGTTTTCTGCGTAATGAATACCTTGCTGGTACTGACGGTGCAGAAGACCCCAGAGATAGGGCTCCTCAAGGCGCTCGGATTCTCGAGGCTCCAGATCATGAAGGTGTTCGTGGTACACGGGATGATTCAGTGCTGTCTCGGCATTCTGCTCGGTCTTCTCGCTTCTTGGGCCGTGCTTTCCAATCTTCAGCATATAGTCGAGTGGCTTGCCTCCGTCGGTATCGAGGTGTTCCCCGCGTCTGTCTATAATCTTGCTGAGATTCCGCATCGCGTTATCGTGTCCGATATTCTGTGGGTTGTCGTCATGGTGTTCGTGTTCGGTTTGCTGGCCTCGTCGATTCCCGCGTTCATCGCTTCGCTCAAGGATCCGGTGAAGGCGTTGAACCAGTAGTTAATTGATAGTTGGCGGTTGGTAGTTGATAGAGGGTAGTATGGTGGTTTTAGGC
>CALYRV010000020.1 GCA_945483525.1 uncultured Verrucomicrobiota bacterium | reverse complement strand
GCTCCGCACTTGGGACAGGTACCCTTCACGAACCGGTCGGGAAGGAACATCTTGCAATGCTCGCAGTAAAGCTGCGGCGTAGTCTTCCGAGTGATAAAACCCTGTTTTTCCGCCGCCGTGTAGATCTGCTCGGAGAGAGCCTTGTTCTCAGGAGAATTCGTAGAGTAATAATTGTCGAACTCTATCTGAAAATCAGTAAAGTCCTTGAGATGCACCGCGTGGCTACGCGCGATGAGCTCTTCGGGCGTGATCCCCTCCTTGCGAGCGCGGATCATGATCGGAGTACCATGGGTGTCGTCGGCGCAAATGTAGACGCAATCATTGCCGCGAAGCTTCTGAAAACGAACCCAGAAATCGGTCTGGATATATTCGACGAGATGACCGAGATGAATGTCGCCGTTCGCATACGGCAACGCGCTGGTTACGACAATTTTCCTATTTTCAGACATAATACTCCAATTGACTGAATATTATATCATAATCAGGGACAGAATTGCCGCGGAAAATGCGGTCTGCTACGACTTCTTGACACGGTAGATCAGTGCGTAATTCACCAAAAGGCGAGACCGACCATGATCGTTAAGCACCTCATATACAGCCCAGAAAATCAACATCTGCGCAAGGGCGAAGTCTCGCGGCTGTGCGGCTGCGAACGATAAAGAGTCCATCCGCTATTGAGCCAGAACGCAATACCACAGACCCACATCGCCGGCAGTAATAGAGAATGATTGCCGCTGATTTCAGCTACGATCACGATAGCCGTCATCGGAATTCGCACGGCGGCGGCGAGAAAACCCGCCATGCCGACGAGCGCGAATGCCGATGGATTGATGGCGAACGACCCAGGCAGAAGGCGGTAACATATGAGACCAATCGCGGCACCTAACGCGCCTCCGCTGACAAGCGCCGGGGCAAAGACACCAGCGGAACCACCGGAGCCGACGGAAAAGGACGTGGCGATAATCTTGAAGAAGAAGACGGTAATGAAAAGGCCGACGGATCCGTCCGCGTTCAGAGAACGCTGAATCATTTCATAGCCAGGCCCGAAGATACCTGGACACACGAAGGTGCCTATGAGTCCGGTCATCAGTCCGCCGATCATGACCTTAACCCATCCGGGAATGGACAACTCGGAGAACTTCGATTCCGTCGCACGGAAAAAGGCGATGTAAAACCTAGCGCCGAAGGCGACGATGAACGCGAGGAAGAAATACGGCAGAAGTCGGAGACCGTTGTCGAAATGGCACTCCGGCATCGAGAAAAGCGGAGCCCATCCGAAGAAATACGCGAAAATCGTATAAGACACCGCGGAAGCGACGAAGGACGGAAGAATAGTGTCGTATTCGATGTCCGACGACGAATAGAATATCTCAAAACCAAATATCGCGCCGGCAAGAGGAGCCTGGAATAGCGCGGCGATGCCGCCGGCCAGACCGGCGGCCATGAGAATACGCCTCGCCCGCACGGTAAGGTTGAGCATTCTCGCAATAGCACTGCCACAGGCGGCGCCGATCAGCGTCACCGGACCTTCGTAGCCACCAGAACCGCCGGATGCGACGGTGAGCACTGACGCGACGGACTTCACCGGAATGGTGACCGACGTGATATAACCCCCGTTCTGATGATAAGCACGAATCGCACTGTCGGCGCCTCGGGCATGTTCAAGCCGGGAAAATCGCCTGATCATCAGATGTCCGAGCAACGCTCCGACAGCTGGCAACACGAGCAACAGATAACGACAGCTCCGAATCCACGAAGACTCAATGAGCATCGCACCGCCAAAATCGATGAGAAAACGGAAGCCAACGACGACGAAACCGGTGAAAAGCCCAACCAGCAACGCCTCACCGAAATATTTACCGGCGCGGAACGAAAGCCCGCTGCCAGACGTCAGAAACTTTATGATTGCGACCCTCACAGGACGTCCGTCACCATGCCGCGTGCGATCTTAAGCGCCTTCGTCTCTCCCTCAAGCCGCTTGAGCACGACAAGCGCAAACAGTAGCGCCGAACCCGGCGCCTGACCGGTGATAAAGTTATCGTCCTCTACGCACGGAACGTTAGCAGACGGACGGTCAAGATCCATAACGCAAGAAGGATAACAGGTGAGATGCACATCGGCGGGAACGATTCCGAGCTCGGTAAGCACCGTCGGTGCCGCGCAGATTGCGCAAACGAGACCACCGTCCTCCTTCTGTGAACGAAGACGTTCGACGAGTGGCGCGCAATCAAGCAATGAACGGGTACCGGGGCCGCCGGGAAGTACAATGGCATCGTACTTATCCTTTACGGCCTTGTCGATCGGCTCATCGGCTTTCATCGCAATACCATGCGCGCTCACAACTTCCGGACCACGCATACACGACGCGGTCACGACCTCGACCCCTCCGCGACGAAGAACATCGATGACGGAAACGGCTTCGATATCCTCGAAGCCGTCCGTCAGCGGGATAAGAACCTTGGACATCAGCTACAACTCCTTAACTCTTATCTCTTTCCCGTTAACAACGAAACATCTCAGTACACATTCTTGGCCATGTTACACTTGAGGGGACGTCCCTCGAGCTCCTTGCCGTCCAACGCCTTGACGGCCGCCTCGGCCTCGGACTGCACGGGCATATGGACGAAGCCAAAGCCCTTGGACTTGCCGTTGTACTTGTTGGTGATGATGCGGGCGTCGTTGACCTTGCCGAACTTCTCGAAGGCAGCCTTGAGCGCCTCTTCCTTGAGATCATAGCTAAGATTGCCGACATAGATCTCAATCGAGCCGTCGGCCGGGGCGGGATGACGCTTCTCAAACTTCGGAGATTCCTTGCGGGAGCCCGACTTCTTGTTCTCGCACTTCCCCTTCTTGCCGCACAGGCAGCAGACCTTACAAGCAAGGCACATGAACACGGCACCGAGGACGAACGAACCAACAGCAACAATGACGGCCGGCGTCAACGTGGCATCGTCAAACAGATTGATTACTTCATTGATCATTTTCTTTCTCTCTTTCTTCTTTCGCGGACTTGTATTTCCGACTTGGACTTATTTCACTTACTGGCTTCCTGCCGGTAATCTCCGAGCGACTTCATCCGGCTCGGATGGCGGAGTTTGCGAAGCGCTTTCGCTTCAATCTGACGAATGCGCTCACGGGTGACATTGAAAAGACGACCGACTTCCTCAAGCGTACGGCTGTAACCGTCTGAAAGACCAAAACGGAAATCCACGACCTGTCGCTCGCGGTCCGTAAGCGTGTTGAGGATGTCGCGCAACCGCTCCTTGAGGAGGTGGCCTTCGGTCACCTCAAAGGGATTCTCGCTCGTCTGATCAGGAATGAAGTCGCCGTAATGGGCATCCTCATTGTCTCCGACCTTGGACTGCAGGGAAATCGGCTGCTGCGCCATCTTGCGGACCGCCCGGACCTGATCGAGCGGCATACTCATCTCGGCGGCGAGCTCGTTCTCATCCGGCTCACGACCGAGTTTCTGAATCAGCTTCTTCTGAACCCGCATCAGCTTGTTGATCGTCTCGATCATATGAACTGGAATGCGGATCGTACGCGCCTGATCGGCGATAGCGCGAGTGGCGGCCTGACGGATCCACCATGTCGCGTACGTCGAGAACTTATAGCCGCGCTTGTACTCAAACTTCTCGACCGCCTTCATAAGGCCGGTGTTGCCCTCCTGGATAAGATCAAGGAATGACAACCCGCGGTTCATATACTTCTTGACGATCGAAATCACTAATCGAAGGTTAGCCTCGACCATCTTGGTGCGGGCAATCTGACCCTCCTTCATGACCTTGCGCAACTCAGAGAAGCTCGTCATGAACTCTTCAGGCGGCATACCGAAGTAAGACTCCAAGCGCTGCATCTTGACCTTGAGATCGGCCAGATCCTTCTCACGCTTCTTGGAAGCCTTGAGCTGCATCAGCTCGGAATGACGCTTCACAAGATTACGATAAGGAAGATAGATGCGCTCATCAGCATCCGCGCAAAGCGTCTCAAGCACCTTCTGCTTGAAGCTGATGTCGATGAAGCACTGCTTAAGCGCGGCACGCGCGTTCTGCAACGCCTTTTCGGCACCGCGAACAGCCGCCGGAGCGGGACGCTTCTTCGCGGTGACCTCAAGGTATTTCGCACACGCTTCAGAAAGACGTCTCTCGACGGACTGCAACTGCTTGCGGAAACCGGGAATCAGCTGCATGTAAGCATCACGGTTCTCGTCGAACTTATCGGTGACGATACGGTCGAAACGCTCGCTCTGACTCTCCAGCTTATCCAGTAGCCGCGCATACATCTGCGGCGCGAAAAGGAACCGATTGAAATACTCGCGGGTGACGGACTCGGCATTCTCAATCGTACGACAGATCGCAATCTCCTCGTCACGGGAGAGAAGCTCGACCTGACCCATCTGATGCAGATACATCCGGATCGGATCCTCGATGATGTCGCTACGACCGCTGCGCCCTTCACTGGACTTAGCGTCACGCGCCTCAACGAACTTCTTGACGTCTTCCTCTCGAATCACCCTGACACCGAGCGCTTCGAGCATCCGAAGGCTGTTCTCGGACTGAATCGCGTCAACGATATTCTGCGGAAGAACCTGATTGAGCTCCTCGTAAGTAACGTAGCCGCCGTTGGTCTCACTACGCCGCTTGACCTCATTGATAACCTCGTTCAACTCGGTCTGACGTAAAATCGACATTCCCTCCATCGAGGGAATGATCGCATCGACATCGTCCTCATCGGCAACAAAGCTCGGCAACGGAGCCGGAGTATCAATCGTCACGTCCGCATCGGAATCATCGGCGGCACTCGCCGCCTTCGCCTCCTCACGCTCGACCTCGGCGGCAATCTTGTCGGCATCAAGCTCAGCGGCCTCGCGCTCAAGATCTTCAGTCGGAACATCAGCCTCGTCAACAGACACCGCCTTGCGCTTGCGACCGCGCTTGACGACGGGAGCAACAGACTCGGACTCCACCGACGTCTTCTTGACCACCTTGGACTTCTTCGGAGATTTCTTTTTCGGGGATGACACTTTCGCCGCGGACTTCTTGACCGCGACTTTCTTCACCGGCTTCTTAGCTTTAGCCATTTATTCGCTCCAGTATACAATACTCCCACTCGCACTTTGTCAAGTGTCAAATTATTATACCACAAAGAGACTATGGCCTGCAATAGGCAAGCCAATCCAAAATCCCAGACACAACCTCAGCAGCCTGAATCCGTCGGACCACTGGATCAAGCGAAGAACGCTCGCCGGCAGGATGCGTGATGAAATCCGCCTCCAACAACACTGAAGGTATCCTGGGATTGCGCGTCACCGCGAAATTAGCGTGAAGCGAAACACACTTCCAGCGTCCCGCAATCGAATCGGCAAGTCGCTGGCCCAGAGGGTTCCATGAATAGACGGACTTGTAACGCACCTTCAGCGGATCCTTACCTGGTCCAGGAGCGTTATGATGCACAGAAACGAACAGATCGCAATCGTTCATAATCGCAACCGCAGGGCGGGCGAAAAGATCCACGTCCCGGTCGTCTTCGCGTGTCATCACCACCCTGAAACCGGCGTTAGTAAGTGCATATCGGATATCGTTCGCAAGCATCAGGTTGATATCCTTCTCCAACAGTCCAGAATACGACACGGCGCCTTTGGCGGAACCTCCGTGTCCGGGATCAATGCAGACCGTAATCGTCGAAGGAGAAATATTGGTTGGATGCGCCAACGGATCGTCCGGAAGATAATCGAGCTTCGTGTAGGTAATAGCCAGGATAACGGTTGCCAGCAATGCGGTCATTTCAACTCCAAGACCTCAATTAATTTATCCACCAATGCTCCAGACGCGGAACGGAAATCTCCGCGCTTCGCAGGACACGTCCGTTCGAACACCGACGTCTTACCACGGAGGACCTTCATTTCCAGCTGTCCGCCGGATTTCTTGACACTGACCGTAAACTCAAGCTCCTCCGGCGGCGTTTCCGACTCTGACTCCGAAACGTCTTCCGGCGTCTCCTCCGGCCCTGGCTTCTCTTCTGGATCAGGCTTCTCCATCTCCTCGAGAATCGTCTTCGCGACCAGCTCGATCCGCTTCCTGACAGACGGGAAGAGTTCTCGATGCTGCTCGGTTGCGTTAACAGGCTTTTCATCTTCACCCCACAACACCGTCTCACGCGTGTCACGCCACTGCGCCTCAACGCCAGCCGTCAGCATTTCGACTATCTTCTTAAAATCCGGAGTACGACTGAACCAGCTCGCCTTGCGGTCCTTTGCCTCGTCAAGAACCGACGGCACCACCGTATCCAGAACAGCATTCTGAGCGTTAATGGCACTGCGCGCGAGGTCAAATGCCTTCGCAACCCTTCCATCGGCGAGAGTCTCCGTCTCCTCGATCAGCACCAGTCCTTTCGCCGCGTTAACGAACCCAGCCAGCTCCGGGGAATCGCGCCAGCGCTTAATCACCTTCGAATAATCGCTGCGAGAACAGACATCATCGGCAAGCGAAGACTCCGGAAACCAGGTGCCGTCCATCAGCGTCGGCCAGATCTTAGCTGAGTCCTCCGCGGCGATTTCACGGCGGACCTCACGGACCTGCGGCAGTAACTCTCGCTTCACCCGCGACTCCACCGCCTTGCCGAGCGACGCTTCGCCAGCCCTGGCCATCACGAACTCCTTGAATTCCGCACGTTCAGCAGTCGGAGCATCTGCAACAACCTTGTCAAGCGCTTTACCAGTGAGCAGTCCCGCGAAGACGTTTCGAAACGCAAGCTCCGAATCCGCGGCCTTCCGATGGCGCTCGCGGTCCGCGGCGATTCTGCCGCGGATGAGATCCTTGTCGACCTTCATCTCCACATCGTCGATCGCATGCGCTACCCGCTCGAGAGTCCGCTTTTCGGCAACCTCCTTCGCTCCCTGTTCGACCACGACCGGAAACACTCCCCACTTAATGGCTTCAGAACTCTTCGACGCACGCTCGCCGACGTTCTTCTCGAGATTCGCGGCAAGCTCCTTCTCGAGGGCGGACGGCGCATAGGCGTCGCAACGCGTACGCTTGAGGTATTCGCGCTGACGCGTGAGCTCCTTCTTCGCCGAATCCATGATCGGATCGACGATCTTCTCGGAAATGTACTTCTTGTTCTCCTCGAAGACGACGGACCGCTGCTGTCCGATCACCGCGCCTTCGAGTTCGGCACGGATCACCGCCTCGTCCTTACGTCCGAAATCGGCTTCGGACGGCTTCACGTTCGCCGCGATAGTCTTCGCCTGCTCCTCGCACGCCGCCTTGCGTTCCGCGGCGTAATAGGTTTCGAACCGCTTCATCGCCTTCTCCGCAAGGGTCTCGGACAGACTCGCGTGACAGGTGGTGAGCGCGATTCCGAGTCGTTGGTCGATCCTCGCCTTCTCTCCTGCGAACTCGGCGTCCAGCAACGAACGGTAAAGGACCCTGCAGTCCTCTTTCGACCTCGCTGCGTTTTCGAAATCCTTCGGAGAATCCAGCATGTATTGGCGAAGCACACCGGACTGAGGTCCGTTCTCGGCGACCCTCATCTCGGCCCTTCTAAGCGCCACTGACCTGGCCCCGTCGACCGCGGTCTGATCGAATTCGGCGTTGCCGGCGGACAGCGCGGCGGCAAGCAGCAAAGGAATCAGCATCATGGCAGCACCTCCGATCCGACGGCTTCGGACACAAGCTTGAGCGAACGGTTCTTGAGTTCCGCCGCGATCTCGCCGACATCCTGGATGTCGCCGAAGGCGGACGGATCGTCGATCCACTGCTTCTGCAGTCTGGCCGCGAGCGCGCGCTGAACGCCACGGACGTCAAGACGCACGTTCTCGAATTCCTTTTCGACGGCCGAACTCAGCCATTCGCGGATTTCAGGTTCAAGCGTAACGGTCGTAAGCCCCGCCTCGTCGACGACGGCGCGGCTCCAGTCCGCGGCGGTTTCGCCGCCCTTCGCGTAATCGGCGAACGCTGCCTTCGCGCCCTGGGAGAACGCGGTTTGCGCCGCGGGCGAGAGAACGATGCGTCCGTCCCGCACATGCGAATCCGGCTCGAAGGTACGCTTGCCGTCCACTCCCTGCGTCATAAGGGCGTTGAGTCCGTAACGCACGCGATGATCCTCCGCCACCTTGTCCAGCGCCAGCTCGAGCTTCTGACGGTTGAGGGCCATCACCTCTTCGGCGCGCATCTTCTTCTGGTTCTCGATGAAGATGAAGTAGGCGATCATGAAGACCATCAGGAGCGCCAGCACGACCTGCAACAACAGGTTCTGCAGATCATCGGTACTTGCCGCACGCTCGCCCTTCCCGAGCAGTTTGCGCAGCGCTCTGTTGTCCCCAGAGGTCATGAACGCAGCGCCTCCGAAACGGCCTGAAGACGGCTTTCGGAATCCGCAGCGCGCTTCTTAAGTTCGGCGATACGACGAGTAAAGAACTCGAGATACTCTTTCTGACGCGCCTCGAATTCGGACTGATACTGAGCGAGCCGCTTCTCGAACGTCGCGGCGTATTCAGCATTGCGCTTCTCAAACGCGGCGGCATATTCGGCGTCGCGCTTAGCAAAAGCGGACTCGAACTCACGTTGACGCTTGTCGAAGGCTTCAGACGCCGCGTCAAGCCGCTCGATCAGACGATCAACCGCCGCTGCGAGATCCCCGTCCTCGGTTTCGGTAAGCCCGGAAACGGAGAGTAATTTCTGGAAGTACGGACGCACCAACGGACGGTCCACAAGGAACACCCAGACGACCGCCATCAACGTCGAGAAGAGTGCGGTGTGAAGGCACTGCATCAGATCTGCCATCGTCACCGTATCGAGCTTGAAGTAGCCGATTACGATAATACCCCAGAGGGTTCCGAAGAGACCGAGCGCGATATGGAGCTGATCAGACCCGTCGAAGAACGGGAAACACTCCGCCTTCACCATGCGTCCGCGCATCAGCTTCCATGCGCCTACGGTCATGCAGAGGAAACCAATCAGCGGAATCAGCGTAGTAACCGCCGAATAGTCGACCGCACTCCAGTCCAGCCACGAGAAACAGCCCGGCGCATGCGAGGATATCTTCGCCGTGTCAC
Organism: uncultured Verrucomicrobiota bacterium; assembly: GCA_945483525.1. The sequence goes on along the minus strand of CALYRV010000020.1, from coordinate 10,075 downwards.
CTCCGGCGGCAAGGAACGCCTGCCACCAACGGACCAGTGCTACGATGTTATTCACAAACGCAAGGGCCGCGAAAACCGTAGCTGCAAATGAAACCGCGAAGACAACTTGAATCTTCTTCATGTCGCTTACCTTTCGATGGCGGCGCGAGCCTCGGCAAGATCCTTGAATTCGCCGGCGGTTATCATCTGGACGATCAGATTACCGATGGCGGTGCCTTCGATCGGACCGGTGAACACCTCCAGTCCGGTGGCCTCGGCGGTAAGCGCGTTCAAGAACCGATCCTGGCAACCGCCACCGACGATATTGAGCGAAGTATAGGTTTTGCCGGTGAGCTCAGACAGCTTCGTAATCTGCCTCGCGTAACAGTCGGCGAGCGAGACATAGACGCATTTCATAAGTTCGCCGATCGTGGTCGGCGCCTTGCCGGCGGACGCCGCGGCGGCGATTACCTCGCCGATCATCGAATCGGGATTCATGAACCGCTGTTCATTGACATCGATCACCGTATTATAATCGGTATCCCTGGCGACCATCGAAAGGTCGTTGAACGAATACTCCTTGCCGGACACGTAATCGGCGAGCAACCTAAGCGCCTCGAGCGTGGCATCCTTGCCCTTGCCCTCGACATAGGAGACACCGTTGAGTTCGCGACGAATAGACTGAATCATCCAAAGTCCCATGATGTTCTTGAGGTAACGATACCGCCCCCACGCGCCACCTTCATTGGTAAAGTTGGCCGCACAGCTCGCAGCATCGGTAATCGCCGTCTCGTTCTCGACGCCGAGGAGCGACCAGGTTCCACTGGAGAGATAGACGGCGCGATCATCACGTGCGGGGACCGCGAGATAGGCGGAGCCGGTGTCGTGCATCGCGGGCAAGACGACCTTCACGCCCTTATAGGTTCCGACCGTGGCTCCAGGCATCTCGAGTTTGCCGAAGATCTTCTTCGGAAGCCCGAGTTTTTCGATAAGCTCGTAATCCCAGTCCTTCTTCGCGGCATCAAGAAGAGAAGTCGTGGAGGCATCGGTATACTCGTGAACGATATTACCGGTCAGACGATAGTTAAGATACTCCGGCACCATCAGGAAGTGCGCAGCCTTTGCGAGCTGCTCGGGATGTTCCTTCTTAAGCGCCCAAAGCTGGTAAATGGTATTGAAGCTCGTCTTCTGAATTCCGCAGCGAGCGTAAAGATCGGCGAAGGAAAGCACCTCCTTCTCGATCTCCTGATCGGCGCCGGCCGTACGTGTGTCGCGATATGCGACGGCGTCGGAACAACGCTCACCGTTCTCGTCGAGCAGCACGAAGTCGACGCCCCAGGTGTCGATTCCGATGGACTCGATCTCGCACTTTGCCATCGCCGCGTCGATACCCTCCTTGATCGAATCAACAAGCTTGTCGATATCCCAGCAGTCATGTCCGTCCTTACGGATCTGTCCGTTAGTAAAACGGAAGACCTCCTCAAGCTTAATCTTACCATCCCGGACACTGCCGATGATGTGCCGACCACTGGACGCACCGATGTCAATTGCGAGATAGTTCTTCATTGTTAACCTCCTGCTAACGATTAAAATCTGAATTCGACCTGCCACCTGGCGAACCACGCGCTCCTATCAGACTCGTAATAGTCGCCGGGATTGAAATACTCGAACATGACGTGACCGATAACCTCGAAGCGCTCGCCCTTCGCATGATCGGCGAGCAAGATCGGGAAGCGATAATACAGCTGACTGAGCTCACCCTTAAAACATCCGTCTCCGCCGCCGACGCCGTCCGCCTCTGCCGCGAAGATAGGTCCGGTGGTAAACGAAAGCGAATGCGCCTTAGAGAATTCAAGTCCGGCCGTCGCCTTAAGGAAATGCATGTTCGACCACCACGCGACGCCGTTATGCGTGCCATAGAGGAAGAGCTCGGAATAAATTACCGCGCGCGACCACATTGGATCCCACTCCTTGGAGAGGAAATGATAACCGAGACTACAGAACGGCTTCACGCCGTCACGAGAAGACTTCCACTCGATATCGGCAAAACCGCTCCATTCGGAATTCAATTCATTCATCACCTCGAAGGTGCTCGACAATTCATCACTCCACCGCGGCATCACCTTCGCGCCGACGAGCTCGGTATGATTACGGACCCCTTCAGTACGACGAATGCGTTTCTGCATCGCGAAGACCTGCCATGGACATTCAGAAGCCCGCCTGCAAGTCCAGATCGCACCATATCCCCAATCATCCTGGTCGCCGGTTCCATCAGGGAATCTGGCGGCAAGAGACGGGTAACGCTGATGATCACGACCCCAGCGAAGGTCATCCGCATTGTCGAAATCGTAGAGCCCGAAAAGATCGAGACGATTCCGTTCGTCTATGTTAATCCCAACAGAGGCCATGTCAGTATAAAGCGAACGCGAACCGTCACCGGGAGTGCCGTCGAAGAAAACATGATCGAGCTTACAGTAGCCCCAGAGATCCTGACGCCCGATCTTAAAATCAAGGAGTCCGTCAAAAAGCCCCTTGCCTTCGACGAAAAAGTTATCTGGTATCAGCTCGCCGGGCCAAGCAGTTATATTCTTGTGCGGCACGACATTCCAGCGGAACTCATCTGTCAACCTGGCGTAAAGACGAAGTGCCGGGCCTCCGTCCTCATGATATTTCAGCTCTGCCCAAACCCGAGGGCGGAAACGCATGTGATTAGTGAACTTGCCGTATGGCCTTCGCACCAGCCCGCCACCAGGACAACCCGGAACATTGTCAAACAGCTCCTGACGGATACGCAAATCGGCACCGGCGTCGAATTCAACGCCAGAGCCGAATAGGAAAGTAGAAAACAAAGGCGAAAACGCAAAGAGTACGGAAAGAATTCCCTTTATCGCATTCTTTACGTTTTCAGCCTTCACTTTCACCCTTCATTTCATTTTGCCACCGGCAACAGCTTCTCCTGACCGTTCATATAGGGACGCAGGACTTCAGGAATCGTAACCGAACCGTCTTCATTGAGGTGCTGCTCAAGCAACGCAACCATCAGCCGCGGCAACGCGACACCAGATCCATTAAGGGTATGAACGAGTTTTGTCTTGCCGTCCACATCCTTGAATCGACAGTTGAGACGACGCGCCTGATAGTCGGTGAAGCAGGAGCACGAAGAAACCTCAAGCCACTGCTGTTCGCCAGGAGCCCAGAGCTCAAGGTCATAACACTTGGCGGCCGAAAAACCCATATCGCCAGAACAGAGCTGAAGCACACGGAAATGAAGGCCGAGATTGGTGAGGACTTCTTCGGCTTCCTTCACAAGGACCTCGAGCTGCTGGAACGAAGTGTCGGGATGAACGAAGTTCACCATCTCGACCTTGTCGAACTGATGGACGCGAAGCATGCCGCGGGTCATCTTGCCTGCGGAACCGGCCTCACGACGGAAGCACGGAGTGTACGCGGTAAGCTTGATCGGAAGCTTCTTCACATCAAGAATGTCATCGCGATAGTAATTAGTAACCGGTACTTCCGCAGTTGGAATCAGCCAGAAGTCGTCTAGCTGACAATGATACAGATCTTCCGCAAACTTTGGCAGCTGCCCTGTGCCCGTCATCGAGTCGCTATTCACGACGAATGGCGGAAGCATCTCGGTGTACCCCTGTTTCTGGCAATGGAGATCAAGCATGTACTGAATAAGTGCACGCTGGAGCTTCGCACCCTGACCGAGGATGATGGGGAAGCCCGTACCCGTGAGCTTCACACCGCGCGGAAAATCAAAGATGCCAAGCTTCTCGCCGATCTCAATATGAGTCGGGATTTTGAAGGCAGGATCCTTCCACTCGCCGACCTTGCGAACCACAACGTTGGCTTCGCTATCCATTCCGGTCGGGATCTCAGGCGCGGGAATATTGGGGATCATGAGCAAGGTCTCACGGAGATCGTGATCAACCTGGGCAAGTTCCTTATCAAGCTCAGCAATACGGTCGCCGACCTTACGCATCTCCTCCTTGGCTGCGGCAATATCGCCGCCTTCTTTCGCGATCTTGCCAATCTCCTTGGAAGCGGCATTGCGCTTCGCCTTCAGCGTCTCCGTCTCGCCAACGAGAGCACGACGCTTCTCGTCCAACGCCTTCGCCTTAAGACAGTTTTCCTTCTCGACTCCGCGGCGGGCAAGTTGCTCGTAAGTGGCGTCAAAATCATCCCTCAACTTCTTAATATCAATCATTTTCGATGTATCTCCATGAAATATGATGATAGTATATCATAATTCCGCGATTATATTGGCAAAAGGATCAGAATCCGTCTGCAAAAAAGACATGGCGAAATCAAGACGCCGAACCGCAGACGCACGGACCTCGTCATCGGCAAGATACCCGCGAAGATAACCACAAACCGCCTCCGAGGTGAAATTCTCCTGTATCAATTCCGGCATCGGCTGATCCGGATCCCGAATCGCCTTGTTCTCACGAGAAGAATCATCGCCGATCACGCCGCCAAGCCGGCAACGATCCCAGATTATATTGGCAAGTCCAGCGAAACGCGTACCCTTCACGAAATGTCGCACGAACCAGGCGAAAGTCGCGGTCATTCGATACACCAGAATGGTCGGGCATCTCGCCAATGCCGCCTCTAAGGTGGCAGTGCCCGATGCAACTGCAGCGCAATCAGCCATACGAAGCAGCTCCCTGGCGCCACCGCGCTGAAGCACAGGCACCGAGCGAGAACTGCGAAATGGGAACTTGCAAATGAGCTTCTCAATCTGAGAATAGGCGCGGGGAGTCGCCGCGGGGATAACGAATCGAACCTTATCACCGAACTCTAGCGCAAGTTTCTCCGCCGACTCCAGCAACACCGGCAGGATCTTCTCTATCTCGCCCTTCCTTGATCCAGGCAGCAACGCCACGGTCTTTACTGCCACACCCGTCCCCTGTTCCCCATTTCCCATTCCACGGCGACCGTCAACTGCCGTCCTAGCAACGGAGAACGCCGATGCCAACGGATGACCGACAAAAGTCGCAAAACCAGGCTTGAAGATTTTCGGCTCAAACGGCAGAAAGCAGCAAAGCCGATCAAGCGACGCCTCGATCTTCGGTATTCGCCCTCGTTTCCATGCCCACACTTGAGGACAGACAACATGCACAGTTCGAATCCCACGGGCGTGCGCATAGGCGGCGAGTCCGAGGTTCATACCTGGATAATCGACGGTCACCACGACATCCGGCTTCCACTCGTCAATCACCCTTTCCATTCGCTTCTTCAGCCGCAGGAAATACCGAAGCCTAAGCAATACCGGTAAAATGCCCATCACCGCCATGTCATGGGTCTCGAAACCGTAATCCTGATAACCGCGGATCTCGTTGCCGGACAGACGTTTCTTTAATTCGTCAGCATAAAGAAGGCCCGACTCCTCACCCGCAAGAAGAAGAATCCTATTGCCACAACTCTTCACTCGCACCCCTTGTTTTATCTTCTCGTCAAGGACGCAACGGCGCTGGTGGAAGCCCAGAATCGACTCCGACAATCGCGATTCCATGTTTATTGGCGAACGCGATCACCTCTTCCTTGTCCAGCAAAATAAGCCGACCAGCCTGAAACGCCAACGCCGTAGCCCCGGCCTTCTTCATCACCTTGAGGGTCTTAAGCCCTACGACTGGGATATCAAATCGCATATCATGCCCTTCGCGAGCCGCCTTGAAGACAACACCGCCCCTACCGCCGAGACGGCCTCCACGCTTAATCGCGGAATTCGTACCTTCGAAGGCCTCAACTGCAAGCACCATCCCTTCCTTAACCATTACGGTCTGCCCGACATCGTGAACACCCACATCATGTGCAACTTGAACACCCCGTTCGACGTCACGGCGTTCGTCTTCAGACAGATCACGGGACGTGAGACATCCGACTCCGGGAACATTGTCATCCATATAGCAGGAAGCTGGGAAACACCTAAATCCGCGCTCCTCCATGTAGCCGATAAGCTTCTGGAAAAGCGAGTGCGCGCTCTTGACCTTAAGCCCCCTTAGCCAACCGCGAGTCTCTTCGTCAAACTTACCGCGGAAAAGAGAAAGCGGATTAATCTGCCCGGCGAACACGCCACCATCGTATCCCTGCTCAGCGGTCCAGCGGGCACCACGCGCAATCGAGCCAAGGGAGAACCACTCGACGTGATCAGCAGACTTCACAGTCGCACGATCGGTCGAACCCTTAATGCCAATCACATCAACCGTCTTGACACCCGCCTTACGCGCGCCCTCAATCACAAGTCGCGGATAATTGCCGCTGCCGGCTATGACTGCGATGCGAGATACCATGCTCAGCAATTAGCCGCTTTTTCAGATTTGTCAACAACCGCGCATATGCAGCAGTCAGACCAGACATTCTCCGCGGTCTCGAGCATGTCGATGATCGTGTAGATCGGCAGAATCACACCAAGGACGCCGAGCGGACCGCCCACGCCAGCCATCAGCGAAAGCGTAAGGAAGTAGCAGCCCATCGGAACGCCGGCGTTGCCGATCGCGCAGAGGACAGCGATACCGCACCAGACGAACATCATGCCGAGCGAAGGCATCATGCCGCCGCACTTCATGACGAAGAGCGAAGTGGTGAGGATAAAGGCCGCGCAGCCGTTCATGTTGATCGTGCAGCAGAGCGGAAGAATGAAACGGGCGATTTCAGGCTTGACGCCCATATTCTTCTCGGCCGTCGCCACGGAGACCGGCAATGTCGCCGCCGATGACTTCGTAAAGAGCGCCATCAGGAGCGCTGGCGTCATCTGCTTCATGACCTTGTATCCATTGACACCGCGGAGATAGCAGAACAACGGAAGGACGATGAAGAACTGAATGAGATTACCGCCAAGCACGACGAGCACATACTTGCCGATCGAGTCGATCGCCATGCCGCCGAAATCACGGGCGAGCTGCTCCGCGAAGGCGATGATACCGAGCGGAAGCGCCCAGATAAGACCCTTGATGATCACGAACATCACCTTCTGAAGTCCGGTAAGACATTTCAGCAACGCCTGTGCGTGCTCATCCTTGCCGAGAAACGCGAGCGCGGCGCCGAATGCGGCCGCAATGAAGACGACTGGCAGCACATTACCGTCGAGGAACGGCTTGATCAGATTGCTCGGCAACGAATTGAGGATATGATTATATACCGTAAACGAAGTCGCTTCCAACTTCTGAACCGTCTCAACCTGAGCCCCTTCCTTAATCGCCTCAAGCGAAAGCGCCTCAGGCGAAATGAGGATAAAAAGCCCGAGCCCAACCAGCGCCGCGACGAATGAAGTGAGTACCGTATAGGTGAAGGTCTTGCGGAAGATACGACCAGAACCTTCCTTGCCGAGACCAGCAAGCGCGGTGATAACCGCAAGCGCAACCGTCGGAACCGCGACAAACTTGAAGCAGCTCGTATAGGCGGAAGCGAGAAAGTCCATAAACTTGTCAACATCGGTCCAGCCGTTCTTGACACTGAAGGTTCCAATGACGGCGCCAATCATGAGCGCTGCCGTCCAAATGATAATCTGTTTGATTTTCATAATGTGAATATTATATCAAATACTTTGCAACAGTGTCCGCGGCAAATCTGACGATTTCTGAACAAGGGCGTTTCCGATAGTACTCTGGAGTTCGCGCCTCTGGAGCGCCGCCGGAGGTCGCGCCGGAACCGGAGAGGAGCTCGCGGCAGACGATCGACCCCATCTCAGCCTTGAATTCCGCGGCAAAGGCCTGAACTTTCTCGTACACGACCGTCTTGTCCGGTCCGTACTTCATGCCGAGCACGAGTGTCGCGCCGGTAACCGCACCGCAGACCTCACGAAGACGTCCAACGCCGCCGCCGAGTCCGGACGACACCTTCGCCGCGGTTTCCGCATCCATTCCAAGGTCTTCGGCAAATGCGCAGAACACCGACTGCGCGCAGTTCATTCCGGTCGCGAAAAGCGCGACCGCCGTTTCACCGTAATTCTCCATTGATGATCTCCCTGATTTCCGACAAGGTACGTACGTTGTTCAGCCGAGCGCGCAAAGCCGCGGCACCTGGGCGTCCGTTGAAATAACGAAAGAGGTGGACATGCATCTTCACCGAGGCGAAGCCATCGGCAGACGGGATGTGGCCGTCCGGGAAGTTGGCGACAAGCTGCTCTCGGAACGCAAGCAGGTATTCGAGATGTCGTTCGACAAACGAAGAGCTAGGAACGATCGACGATGAATTGTGGATGCCCTTAAGTTGATTGAAGATCGCTGGATTCGCCATCGCTGCTCGACCGATCATAATCGCATTCACACCGGTCGCCGCCATCGCAGCGGCGGACTTCGCGTCAACGACGCTGCCGTTTCCGATAACGGGAACGTGCGCCCGCTTCACGACTTCAGAAAGAGTCTCGAGATGAACCGATCCGCCGTGCATCTGTGAAGTGTAACGCGCATGCACGATGATCCCTCTGGCACCCGCCTTTTCAGCAGCATCAAGAATCTCGAATATGTTCGTCTTCTGCGGATGCGGACCCAACCGCGTCTTCAATGTAACCGGCAATGCCGTATTTTCGACCATCGCCTTCAAGAGCCTGAATATCTTCTCCGGATCTTCAATCAGTTTCGCGCCCGCGCCTTCTCGCGTCACCTTGGTCATAGGACAGCCGGCGTTCAAGTTGATTTCTACGAAACGGCGGCAGGATCCAAATTCATCGCCAGACGAAGACACCTTGTCTGCAATTCTAGCGGCGAAAGCGATATCCGACTCTTTCGCTCCGAAGATCTGACATGCGACCGGACCTTCCCCCGGCATCACTTCCATCAGATGACGAGTCGGCGAAGAGCCATAGGCAAGTCCTGCGGCAGAAACCATTTCGGTGTAAGTGAGGTCCGCACCGTTCTCAGCGCACAACCGTCTGAACGGAGCATCCGTAAAACCTGCAAGCGGTGCGAGAACGTACTTCATTTACTCGTTGACTGGGGCTTCTGATCTTTAGCCAATGCCGCTGCCGGACCGATCGGAGTTAACACCGGATCGGAATAAGGTGCGGACGGATCGACGACGGCGAAGGAAACGTAACTTGGAGCACCCCAACCCGTGCCGTCATTCCGGCCGAAGACGCCGATGTCAATCCGGTTGGTTACGGACATGAGTGAGCGGTCGATCTCAAGATCGGCGACGCCCTTGAAAGGCGCCTTGGAAAGCTTCACGGCCTTTTCGCCGCGAAGAACAGAGAATTCGATTTCCTCTGCGCCCTTAGCCACCAGCCGGAACTTACGCACCATATCGTCCGCCCGTAGCACAAACGCACTCGCAAACGCCGTCGCGTAAGTTAGCTCTGGCCAGGCAGGCCTGTCGTTCGTCGGCTGAGCGAGGATCGATACCGACACCAACGGCGGAATCTCCAGCGGCTGAAGTGCCGCGGCCGACTTCTGAAGCTTCTTGACATCAAGCGAACCGGATTTAAACGCGGTCGGATGAGCGGCGGAGGAGAGATAATCGACATCGTTGACGACCGACTTGAGCGATTTACGCATCAGCGTCATGATCGTCGGAGCGAGGAGACCTTTCTCGACAAGCACCTTCTTCGTCTCCTTGCGAAACGAACGACTTGCTTCAAGCGCTCCGCGAAGGAACGGCTGGTCAGTATAGCTGGATCCTGCAGACACCCAGAAATACGGGCATATCGACGCAAACACGTCGCCGAACTTTCCGACCGGCGGACAATCCTGATGCGCCGGAAAAAACCAAAGCTGGTTCGAAAGATACAGCTTCAGGAAAGACTTCATCTTCCAGGCGTCGCGCGTCATCATCATCCGCGGCAGCGAACGCCAATAGGTTGGTTCCCCATACGCCCGTGACGCGTTTCCAAAAGTTGGATATGGAAAAATCATGTTCGGAATATCCAAATCCATCATGCGGGCATGACCTTCACGATCCAACCTGACGGTGGTAACACCGGGGAACCCCGAAAGGTTTGGCACCGAATGACCGTCATCACGGTTCATGTAAAGATCGCCGGCGTTCGCCCCCTCGCCAATGGCAAGTTTCAGATCGGCGACAAGGAGTCCGTTCTCGAAATCCCAACTGAAATTCTGCTCTCCGAGCGCGCTCGAAGCGCCAGTAACCCCTG
>CALYRV010000019.1 GCA_945483525.1 uncultured Verrucomicrobiota bacterium | reverse complement strand
GCGTTGTCCGCCTGGATGTCGTTCGCTGCATTCGCGAATCCGCTCGGGGTTAATACCTACGAACAGACATTCAAGGTGAAGTTCGCGGATGCGGAAGCGGCGAAGCGCGCGGAATGCGTGATGACTCGGTTGCCAGACGGCGCGAGCGTCATGCTTTCCGCCAGATGGGACGATTCCAACCCGCGGCATGTCGCGAAGGTGCAGATGCTCAAGGAAGTCGGCGTGAAGTCCACGATCTACGCCAACGGGATGGGTGAATTCTTGGATGACGAGGCGAAGAAGATCATGGAGCTCGGCAACTCCATCGGTAACCACACGACTTCGCATCCGTTCTTGATGGAGATCTCCGCTAACCGTGATTTCTCCGAGATTCTCCTCAACCGCATCGCGATCGAGACGGCTCTCGACGCCAGTTGTGTTTCCTTCGCAGCGCCTTACGGTTGGTGCGCGGCGATCGATGAGGAGAAGCCGGTGTTGGTGAGCGACATCCTTTTCAATACTGGACACTATGTTTCCGGCGATAATGTCATTCCCGAAACGAAAGGCGGAGAGAATAAGCGATATCCCACGCGTCTAGTCCGTTCCGGTGACAGCAAGGTCGTTCCCGAACAGGTAGCCAAGAGCTTCACGAATGCTCTTGAGTGGATCGCTGCGAACCCCAGGTTTCCGCGCATGAGCTACGGTATCCATTCGTGGTGTGACTCGGAGGGCAACAGGCTGCAGGCGCAGACGATCCGAGACGCGTGGCGGGATGACTGGTGCACGGGTACGGATGCCGAATATGGCGCCTATTCCTACCAGTTCGATTACGGTAAGATCGAGAAGGCTGCGGTGAACGGCGATGTCGCGGAATTCAAGGTGACGCGCTTCGATCCTCGTCCGCTCGGCTCCGCGATCCCGATGTCCGTCAGGTTCAGCGAAACTCCGAAGGAGATTCCGCTGTCCGCCGGACTCCGCGGCACCTATGCGCTGCCTCATGATGCGATCCATAAGATCGTAACGAAGATCGGCAAACCGCTTTCCGAGAAGTTTCCGAAGATCAACGTCGAGCTGAAGCTGGATGCGGATCTGCTTCACGTGAAGATACGGAACGACAGCGAGGTCCGTATGGACGATATCTACGGTGTCGTCATGCTGCCGCCGAAGTGGAAGAACGGACGCGTGGTATTTAAATTTCCGCCGCTTGCCCCCGGTGAAGATCTGAACCTGGGGCCGATCATTCTGGAGCCGTCGGACCGTAAGGACTACGCTTATGGTACTGCGGATTACGCCTGCTCGGTAGACTTCAATCAGAACGGCGAAGCGTGTCGTATCTGGGCGCAGACGAAAGAGCGGGGTGAGGATCCGGCGGAACAGCCGATGCCGGCGAAGAAGGTGAAGTGGATCGGTCCGTTCGATGTCTCCAAACTGAATCCAGATTCGTGCAAGGCGATGTCCGTTCCGGACGTGGAGCTGAAGGATGTCGGCGAGGCGGTGAACGAGAAGTGGTCGTCCGTAGACCCCGAGAAGGTCGGACTGGGATTCACCGTTCATTTCTGGCCGGACTTCAATAATCATCCCGAGGATAATCTCGCTTATCGTGACGCCGTCGCTCCGCTGATCGCGGGAAAGCGTCAGGCCCGGCTGTTCGCCTGGGAGTTCGTCGCTAATTGTGACGGTCCCGCCAGGCTTTACGCCTCCACCGACCGCGGTCTTCCGTCCGTCACGCCTTGTGCGTGGCTGAACGGCGAGTCCGTCAGACTCGAACGCAAGGTGGTGAACGAAATCAATGTGAAGAAGGGTGTGAACCGGATCGTTGTCCGTCTGGATATGGTCCAGTCCCGCTGGCCGGAAAGCGCGTCGCTGGTCGTCTGTCCGAACGGACTCGACGCTCCTTTCCCGGTTCGTGATATGGTTCCGAACTTCGACGACATGTTCGCATGGCGCGGCTTCATGCTGGACGAAGGCCGGCATTTCTTCGGCAAGCAGGCGGTGAAGGATATTCTCGACCATATGGCGGACTACCGGCTTAACCGTTTCCACTGGCACCTTACCGAAGACCAGGGCTGGCGGCTGGAGATTCCCGGAATGCCGGAGCTGGTGCAGTACGGCGCGAAGCGACCCTCTTCGCCGCTTCCGGGGGACGATACCGGCAGCGACGGCAAGGAGTACGGTCCGTTCTTCTACACGGTGGACGACGTGAAGGAGATCGTGGAATATGCGGACAAGCGCGGCATCGTCGTCATTCCCGAGATCGAGATCCCCGGACACACTAGGGCCTTGCTAGCCGCGCACCCGGAATTCGCCTGCGAAGGGGTGAAGATTGACCGTGTCCCCTGGTGTCAGTTCGGTATCTGCGAAGAGGTGATCTGCGCGGGCAATGACGAGGTGCTGCGGTATTACGAACGGATCTTCGACGAGGTGATGAAGATGTTCCCCGGTCCGTATATCCACATCGGCGGCGACGAATGTCCCAAGGACCAGTGGAAGAAGTGTCCGAAATGTCAGGCGCGGATCAAGGCGGAGGGACTGAAGGACGAGGAGGCGCTGCAGGGATGGATCACGCGGCATATGGTCGAGTACATCTCTGGGAAGGGACGGCGCGCGATCGGCTGGGATGAGATCATGGACGGCGGCGAACTTCCGAAGGGGACGATCATCCAGAGCTGGCGTGGTGCAGAAGGAGGAATCGCTGCGGCCAAAAACGGGTATGACGTCATCATGTCGCCATTGAAGTACACGTATTTTTCGATCCCGCAGTATATCGACGGCTATCCTTATGCGATCCGCAAATATGTCCGGGACAATAAGATGGTCCTGCCTGATGACAAGGTGCGTTCTTACAATCCGCTCGCGGGTATTCCCGCTGAATCGGCGAAGCATGTTCTCGGTGCCGAGTGCTGCGCCTGGAGCGAGGTGATCTGCGGGGTCGATGAACTCAAGTTCAAGTGTTTCGACCGTATCGGGGCGTTTTCGGAGGCGGTGAATAAACGCAAACAAGGAGCAGTGAAATGAATGCAATCAATCGTCGTGGTTTTCTGGGACTCGCCGCTGCGGCGGCGGTTACGCCGGTCGTGGCAGCAGGTAAGGTGGCGAAGGAGGGCTTCTTCCTCGAGGCGGAGCGTGAGATTCCGCTCGACGATTGGGCGGACGTGATCGTCGCGGGAGGCGGCCCAGCCGGTGTCGCGGCCGCGGTGGCGGCGGCGCGGGGCGGCAAGAAGGTGCGTCTGCTGGAGCTGCAGGGCTGTCTCGGCGGGGTATGGACCGCCGGCATGCTCACCTATATCTTCGACTTCGACAAGTGCGATACCGGCTTCGAGATCATGAAGCGTCTTGACCAGCTAGGAGCGCGAAAGATCGACAAGACGGACGAATACAACGTGCAGCGCGATTGGGTTTACGAGCCGGAGTACATGAAGTTCGTCTGCGAGGAGATGTGCCGCGAGGCCGGCGTGAAGGTTACGTTGCAGTGTCCCGTCGTCGCCGCCTATCGCGACGCGTCCGGACGTAACGTCGGGACGGTGGTCACCGAATCGAAGTCGGGACGCCGCGCCTATCGTGCGAAGACCTTCGTGGACTGCACCGGTGACGGTGATCTCGCCGCGCTCGCCGGCTGCGGATTCGACTACGGATATCCCGGGCTTTCCTACGGACAGCCGGCGACGATGAATGCGCTCGTCGCGGTCGATGACGGAGACAAGGTGGAGGAATACATCTCCAACGAGCCCGCGATGTGGACCAAGGTGAAGCTTGCGGACGGCAAGGACGAGTGTCATCACATCTACGCGAGCCATAATCTCCGCGATCTTCTTCGTGCTCAAGGTATGGAGCCGAGCTATGGTGATCCGACGTTCTTCCGCTTCCATAAGAACGTCTTCTGCTTCATGGCGAATCACGAGTATAAGCTCAGGGTCGATGATGCGGACGCGATTTCCGACGCGACGATGCGTTCTCGGCGCGAGATCATTGCGCTTGCCGCGGCGCTCGAGAAGCTCGGCGGACCCTGGAAGGGCTTCCGGGTGATCGGTACCGCCGAACAGATCGGTCACCGTGATGCGCGGCGCATTCACGGACTCTATACCATCACCAAGGACGACATCGAGAAGGGGACGACGTTCGAAGACTGCGCGACTGTTTCGCGGACGCCGATCGATATTCACGGACTAGACAAGAAGATGAACGACGAGAAGGCCGCGGGCGGATCCGGCGGCGTGAAGTTCCAGCCGTTCCAGATTCCGCTCCGCTGCTGCCGTGCGAAGGACGCGGATAATCTCTGGATGGCGGGCCGCAACATTTCTGGCGACTTTTATACGCATGCCTCCTATCGCGTGACCGGTTCGTCCGTCGCCCTCGGCGAAGCCGTTGGCCGCGCCATCGCGAAATTGTGAATTACCCTTTGGTGTAGTCGTGTTTTTGGTATAATAGATGCTATGAATGTCATTGTAGCGAGTATGTTGGCCGTCTGTCTTAACGGCAGCTGGAATTTCTGTTTTAACGAGAACAGGACGATCGAGGACGGTGTCGACGTTGAAAAGGCGCAGTGGACCACGATGCCGGTTCCCGGCTGCTGGGATGTGATGCCGCAGTGGTGGATGAAGCGCGGAACGGGCTGGTATAGCCGCAGCTTCGAGCTCAAGGAGCCGATGAAAGATGGCGTGCTGATCGTCGAAGGCATCGGTATCCGCGGCAGATTCGCCGTCGACGGGAAGGATCTCGGACTTTTCGTTACGCCTTACGCCCGCCTTGAGATCCCGGTCGGTACGCTTGCCGCAGGGGTGCATACGATCGAGGCGCAGATCGATAATACGCTCGGCTGGCCGAGGGTCAAGATGGCGCGTCCCTATTACGACTTCTATTTCTACGGCGGATTCTATCACGGCGTGAAGCTCGTCGAGAAAGAGCCGAAGGTCTTCGTCCGCACCGTCGACTATCAGGCGAAAAAGGTGAAGGTGATGGTCGAGGGCGGAGAGTGGAAGGAGATGACGCTGCCGGAGGCGAAACTGTGGAGTCCGGAAGCTCCAAACCTCACGACGATTGAAGTCGAGGGACGCAAGGTGCGCTTCGGGCTCCGTCAGATCGAGGCGAGGGGCGGGAGGCTTTACCTTAACGGCAAGGAGCTTTTCCTCAAGGGCTTCAACCGTCACGAGTCTTCTCCGTTCGAAGGGGCTGCCACCGGAGATGCGACGATGCTCCGCGACATTCAGAATCTGAAGGCGTGCGGCGGCAACTTCTTCCGTTGCGCGCACTATCAGCAGTCCGAGCGTTTCCTCGATCTCTGCGACGAGTACGGCGTGCTTGTCTGGGAGGAGTCGCTCGGCTGGGGCAACGGACAGGACTACACCAATAATTCCTATCCGCCGAACGAGTTCAACGATCCGGAGTTCTGCGAGCTACAGGTGAAGCAGACGCGCGAGATGGTGCGTGCGAGCTACAATCACCCGTCCGTCATCATCTACGCCTTCCTCAATGAATGCGGCAGTCACAAGAAGGAGTGCAAAGCGCTTGTAGATCAGCTGATCGAGACGATTCGCAAGGAGGATACTGGACGACTCATCTCGTTCGCCTGCAACGTCTGCGACAAGGACATTTGTCATGAGAACACCGACCTCGTCGCGTTCAATTCCTATCCTGGCACGATCCCCGCGAAACCGGGCACTCCTGCGGAACTACGCAAGGAGGTGAAGTGGACCTTTGACAATACGGTTAAGCGCTTCCGCAAGGCTTATCCAGACAAGCCGATAATTGTGTCCGAATCGGGTTGTGGCGGTTTGTTCGGTCTCCGCGATGACAACGCGTCCATCAATACCGAAGACTATCAGAACGAATATCTCGTCGACATCATGGATGCGTTATGGACGAATCCGGATGTCTCCGGTTTCGCGATTTGGCAGATGAACGACGGACGCACCCGCGAGCGTTTCTCAAAAGGGTCGTGCTCGACGATGTTCGGCGGTTCGATCGCTGGGTGCTTTGATATCTACAGGCGTCCGAAGTCGTCCGTCGCGATCATTAAGAAGTATTTCAGTGAAAAGTAAAGAACAAGGCAGTTGGAGGTGGATAAATGAAGATCAAAACATGTAAATTGGCCATGGGGTCGCTCGCCGTACTGGCGGCCGGCGTGATATTTGCGAAGGAAGAGGCGTTCGATCTCGTCATCTACGGAAGTTCGCCGGCGGCGCTTACCTCCGCGGTCGAGGCGCAGAAGCACGGGAAGCGAGCGGTCATCGTGTGTCCCGAGACGCGCATCGGCGGACTCACCACGGGCGGACTCGGACAGACCGACATCGGCAACAAGTCCGCCTTCGGCGGTCTCGCGCTGCAGTTCTACAAGGATGTCGCCGACTACTACAAGAACGAGGCGAACTGGAAGTACGAGAAGCGGTCCGACTATGTGCCGGACGGACAGTGCGCGGGTTCGCTCGGCGAGGATTCGATGTGGACTTTCGAGCCGTCCGCGGCGCTCAAGATCCTTAACTGCTGGGAGAAGAAGTACGGTCTCGATATCCGCCGCGGCGAATATCTGGACAGGTCCAAGGTTGAGGTCGAGGTTGAAGGTGGACAGCGGAGGATTTCCGCTATCCGCACGCTGAAGGGCGACGTTTACCGCGGCAAGATGTTCGTCGATGCTACATATGAGGGCGATCTCCTGGCTGCGGCCGGAGTGAGCTATATCGTCGGACGCGAGGCGAATTCGGTTTACGGCGAGACGATCAGCGGCGTGCAGAAGGCGAAGTCCGTCGGACACCAGCTCTCCCCCGGTATCGATCCTTATGTCGTGAAGGGCGACAAGACTTCGGGACTCCTTCCCGGTGTCGCGCCGTACGATCCGAACGAGAAGGACGGTGACGGCGACAAGCGCGTGCAGGCCTACTGCTTCCGCATGTGTCTTACCGATGCGCCGGAGAACCGTATTCCGTTCGTGAAGCCTGAGAACTATGACGAGAAGGACTTCGAGCTGCTCTTCCGCGACTTCGAATCGCAGGCCGCGCTGGATCCGGAGAAGTTCAAGGCTAACGCTAAGGACTACTGGAAGTTCATGCCGTGGATCAACTCCCGCATGCCGAACCGGAAGACGGATACGAACAACCGGTGCGGATTCTCGACGGACTTCATCGGCGCGAACTGGGCGTGGCCCGAGGCGTCGTATGAAGAGCGCGCGAAGATCCTCAAGGCGCACCTAGATTATCAGATGGGGCTCATGTGGACGCTGGCGAATCATCCGCGGGTTCCGGCGGCGGTCCGTGAAGAGGTTTCGAAGTGGGGTACCTGCAAGGACGAGTTCGCGGACGGACTCGGCAACGGCTGGCAGAGTCAGCTGTATGTCCGTGAGGGCCGCCGCATGATCGGCGACACCGTGATGACCGAGGCGTACTGCCGTCATCAGAAGAAGGCGGCGCGTCCCGTGGGCATGGCCGCCTATACGATGGATTCGCACAACTGCCAGCGTTATGTGGGTGCGGACGGGTTCGTTCATAACGAAGGCAATATCGAGGACTACATCGTCCTGAAGCTCGGTCCGTACTCGATCGACTATGGTGCGCTCATTCCGAAGAAGGCGGAGTGCGGCAACCTTTTCGTGCCGGTCTGTCTTTCCGCTTCGCACATGGCGTTCGGTTCAATCCGTATGGAACCTGTCTTCTTCGCGATGGGGCATGTCGCTGGTGCCGCGGCTGCGCTTTCGATCGACAACGGCTGTGTCGTTCAGGATCTCGAATACGCGAAGCTCCGTGAGGTGCTGCTCGCTGAGGGCCAGGTCGTAGAGAGAGTTAAGAAGTAAGCGGTAAGAGTTAAGAGTTGAGAAGGGAGGGCGATCTGATGCACAGAATGATGTCGTTTGTCATTGCCGCGATGCTGGGTTTCGCGGCCTCGGCGGAAACGGTATTTCTCGAAACCGAGGCGTTCGACGATTGGGGCGGCTGGGTGAACGACACCCAGTTCATGGATCAGATGGGCTCTCCCTATCTTCTCGCGCACGGACTCGGGAAGTCCGTCGCCGACGCCAAGACGACGTTCGTGGTCCGTGAGGCGGGTAAATATGACGTCTGGGTGCGGACAAAGAACTGGCTAGCCTGGGTCAATGCGCAGCAGGGCAAGGATATCGGCGAAGAGTTTCCCGGCGTCTTCAAGCTGATCGTGAACGGTGTTGAACTGCCGATGGCGCTTGGTGCGCAGGGAAAGGGCGAGTGGCTCTGGACCAAAGCCGGTACGGTTGAACTTGACAAAGGCGCGAATAACACGGTTGCGTTGCACGATCTCGATGGCTTTGACGGACGCTGCGACGCGATTGTCTTCACGACGGAGAGCGATCCGTGGAAGCGGTTGAACGGACCGCGGACGCCCTCGCGCATCTTTAAGCGCAAGCCATTGCCGGATTATGACCTATGCGTGGTCGGCGGTGGCGTTGCGGGCATCTGCACTGCGGTTTCCGCGGCGCGACTCGGGCTCAAGGTCGCGCTTGTTCATGATCGTCCGATCCTCGGCGGCAACAACTCTAGCGAAGTGAGGGTTCATCTCGGTGCGTACCAGAATCTTCCGCCTTATCCGCGGCTCGGAGACGTGCTTGCGGAGTTCGGTCCGAAGTGCGGCGGAAACGCCGAGCCCGCCGCGAATTATGAGGATGACCGCAAGATGGCGATTGTGAAGGCGGAGAAGAACATCGATCTTTTTCTCAATCGCCGCGTGACTTCGGTCGTCACCAACGCCTGCGGCGCGATTGCCGTGGTCGGTGCGATTGATACGCGTTATGGTGATGCGCAGTGGATCAAGGCGCGGTGGTTTGCCGATTGCACGGGAGACGGCAACATCGGTTTCCTCGCGGGTGCGAACTTCCGTATGGGACGCGAGGGTAAAGACGAGACGCACGAGCCGTCCGCTCCCGCGAAGGCCGATACGCTCACGATGGGCGCGAGTGTGCAGTGGTATGCCGGGAAGAAGAAAGGTGCAGGTGTAGGTGTAGACGGGGATTTCCCGGTGAAGCCGTGGATGCTGAAGAATTTTACGGACGAGAACTGCTCGCCGCATATGAAGGGCGACTGGTGGTGGGAAGCGGGACTCGGCCGCGACCAGATCAAGGAGGCGGAGTATATCCGCGATTACGGACTTTTAGTCGCATTCTCTAACTGGGCGTTCGTGAAGAACTGTTACTCCAACAAGGCTGAGTTCGCGGATGTCGAGCTCAAGTGGGTGGCGTACAACGGCGGCAGGCGAGAGTCTCGTCGTCTGCTCGGAGATTTTATTCTCGATCAGAACCATCTCCGCAACAAGGATTTCCAGAAGGACGGCACCTGTGTTACGACTTGGACGATTGATCTTCACGAGCCGAAGACGGAGGAGGAGACGAAGTTCAAGGGCGAGTCGTATCAGTCCAATTCGTTTAACGAGAAGATCTGGCCGTATCCGATTCCGTACCGTTGCTTCTATTCGCGCAACGTCCCCAATCTCTTCATGGCGGGACGCGACATTTCGGTTACACATGTCGCGCTCGGCACGACGCGGCTCATGCGCACGCACGGCATGATGGGCGAAGTGGTCGGCATGGCGGCGGCGGTCTGCAAAAAGCACGGCTGCGATCCGCGGGCGGTATACTCCGATTATTTCGAAGATCTCAGGGCGCTGATGGAGAAGGGCGTGGGTGACGGCAAGGCTCATCCGCTTCAGCGTTACAATTGCCAGTCGTCGCTCGATCCTGACATCAGCAGGAAGAACGAGGAGAGCGTTCGAGGCCGAATCCTGAACGAGAGATAATTCGCCATTTGTGCTTGTTTTTTACGTGGATTTTATGATAGAATATTTGCGTATCTTCAACCACAAAAGTGAGGTGAGTTATCGGACAGTTCACGCGCGTAAACTTCAAGATTCGCGTTCCGCAGGTTCGCGTTCTTGATAATAACGGAAACATGCTCGGCGTTATGCCGACCCGCGAGGCTCAGCGCCTGGCGGATCAGAGGGGTTTGGACCTGGTGGAGATCACTCCCAACGCAGTCCCGCCAGTCTGCAAGATAATGGACTACGGAAAGTTCAAGTACGAAGAGTCCATTCGCGAGAAACAGCAGCGCAAGGCCCAAAAGGCCGCGCAGGTCAAGGAAATCAAGTTCCATCCTGGAACGGATGTTGGCGACCTGAACCACAAGCTCCGTCAGATCCGCGGGTTTCTCGCCGACGGTAGTAAGGTGCGTCTCTCGCTACAGTTCCGCGGCCGTGAAAACGCCCATCGTGACATTGGTGAGGACAAGATCGCCGAGGTGCTCGGGATGCTTGACGGTGAATGCACCGTCGAACAGGCGCCGAAGACCGACGGTCGAATCCATTTCTGTCTGATTGGTCCGCTCCGCAAGGGTAAGGCCCAGCAGCAGAAGCCGGCCGGAGAATCCGGCGGCATCAGGATCTCGGTAAGCTGACCTCTTTCCCCGGGAGGGGAATCGAAGGAGAAAAATGTCGGAAGAGCTGAATGATCAGGTTCCGATCCGGGCGATTGTCCCGAATCTCATCACTTCGTTGGCCGCGTGCGCCGGAATCACGTCCATTTCGCTTTCGAGCGAAGGGCGATTCCAGCCGGCTCTCTGGGCGCTCGTCATCGCCTGTGTCTGCGACGGCATGGACGGACGGGTCGCCCGGATGCTGAACGCCTCGTCGAAACTCGGCGCCGAACTCGACTCGCTCGCCGACTTCGTGAATTTCGGGGTGGCGCCGGCGATGTTCATGTACTTCTGGATGACGGGCGGTCCGACACACACGCTGGCGGACGGTTCGGTCGTCTCGCCTGCCTATATCCGCATCGTTCTCGGTTGCGCGCTCTTCTATGCGATGTGCGACTGCTTCCGGTTGGCGCGTTTCAATACGATGCTGGAGCAGGAGACGGCGCCGTACTGGACGCACTTCTTCACCGGTGTCCCCGCGCCCGGAGGATGCTGGATGGTGCTCACGCCCGCAATCCTCTCGATCGCGCTGGACGCGAAGGGTATTTCGCCTTCGTTCGCGTGGGTGCTGCAGAATCCGTGGACCGGCGTGTTCATGCTCCTATTCGTCGGCGCGCTGATGGCATCCCGGCTTCCGACGATTTCGCTCAAGCACGTCAAGATCCACAAACCATACCTGCTGCCGGTGATGGCCTTCCTGCTGCTGCTCATCGCGTTCCTCGTGACCAATTTCTGGATGACGATCGGGGTGGTGGGGGTGCTTTACATTCTCACTGTCCCGGTGACCGGCATGATCTTCCTCAAGGTTCGTAACGTCTATCTTCAGAAAAACCGATAATATCCATTGTCGACCTACTTTCTAATCTCTGACTTCTTAAGATGAAAATCGATACTCTTTGTGTCCAGGGCGGTTGGAGCCCTAAGTGCGGCGAGTCCCGTCAGGTGCCGATTTACCAGACCACGACCTTCAAGTATGATACGACCCAGCACATGGCCGATCTATTCGATCTGAAGGCTTCGGGATACTTCTACACGCGTCTTGCGAATCCGACGAATGACGCGGTCGCGAAGAAGATTGCCGCGATGGAGGGAGGCGTGGCTGCGATACTGACCTCATCAGGACAGGCTGCGAATCTTTTTTCTATCATCAACATCTGTCAGGCGGGTGATCATGTCGTCTGTTCGGCGCAGATCTACGGCGGCACCTTCAACCTCTTCAACGTTTCGCTCCGCAAGATGGGCATCGACTACACCTTTGTCGATCCAAATGCGAGCGAGAAGGAGATTCAGAAGGCGTTTCGCCCCAATACCAAGTGCGTGTTCGGAGAGACGGTGGCGAATCCTTCGGGGGTGATTCTCGACATCGCGAAGTTCGCGAAAATTGCGCATAAGAACGGCGTTCCGCTGATCATCGACAATACTTTCCCGACGCCTGTGCTGTGCCGTCCGTTTCGATTTGGCTGCGACATTGTGACGCATGCGACGACGAAGTACATGGATGGACACTCCACCCAGGTCGGCGGCTGCGTCGTCGACTCCGGCAACTTCGACTGGGAGAAGCACGCGGACAAGTTTCCGGGGCTCGTCGAGCCGGATCCGTCGTATCACGGTCTTTCCTACACGAAGGCGTTCGGCAAGCAGGCGTTCATCGTCAAGTGCACCGCTCACCTGATGCGTGACTACGGTGCGATTCCTTCGCCTTTCAACGCATTTCTCGTGAACGTCGGGCTCGAGTCGTTGCACGTACGCATCCGCCGGCACGCCGAGAGCGCGCTTAAGATTGCGAAGTGGCTCAAGACGCAGAAGAAGGTCGCTTGGGTCAATTTCGCGGGGCTTCCGGATTCGCCGTACCGTAAGTTGATGAAGAAGCAGTTCGATGGTCCGGCTCCGTGCGGCGTGATGACTTTCGGCATTAAGGGCGGTCGCAAGGCGTCCATTAAGTTCATGGATTCGCTCAAGCTCATTGGTATCGTCACTCACGTTGCTGATGCCTGGAGCTGCGTTCTGCATCCCGCGTCCCACACCCATCGCCAGCTGTCAGACGCACAACTCAAGGCGGCCGGCATTCCGCCGGATCTGATTCGTCTTTCGGTTGGTCTTGAGGATCCAGATGATCTTATCGCCGATCTCAAGCAGGCTCTAGCTAAGGTCACGTAATATGTTTCCAACACTCTTCGCTTTTGCGTATCCTGGTGAGTGTGCGCGGATTATGGTTACGCATCCCGGGATCGAAGCGTACGCCCCCGTGGTCGCTGTGGCTTCGTTGGCGATGCTGTGGTTGCTCATTTGGCTGGTGTTTCGCAGTAAGCTTGCCTCTACTGTAGCTGTTGCCATCTTTTTCTGTATGCCGGCGTTCCGGCTCGGTCTGCTTCATCCGCTGAAGCAAAATATAATTCTCGGCGCGGCATTGTTGGTGATAACGGTTGTCGTAGGCGCATTCAGGTTTTTCCGCGGTTTTCGACCTGACGATGAGCACGACTATCATGCTGTGGCGCGGCTTATAACTTATCTCGGGCTCAGTCTGTTCGCGGTGGCGTCGTTCTCATTTCTGCATGCGTTGCCGGTTTACATTTCCGCGCTCGCCGCTGCGGTTTCGGGTGTTACACTGTCTCATTGGTGGCATAAGCGAGGAAGTTCGCTGACGGCCAGGATTTCATTCTGGCTGCTTGGTTTCGTTTTCGCCTTTACGTGTGTATTCGAACTCTGCGTTGCTGATTGGCGCGATGGCGCTTTCGCCGACCGGATTGCAGAGGAAATTATTGCCGACATGGGAGATCGTAATTGGATCATTACCGACGGGTCGGTTGACGATCATCTTAAGATCGTTGCCAGAGAGAAGGGGGTCAAACTTCATATCGTGTCGCTAGCCAAGGATGATGATGCTAGTTATCGCAAGCGGTTGGCTGAGGTGGTTCGTGAGTGTAAGCTGGCGGGAGATGCTTGTGAAGAGCTTGCCTTTTCGCTTGATCTCGGGGTGCTGCAATTTGTTGAGGATTGGTTCAAAACTGATCCTGATATCGCGAAGAAATGTGTTGTTTTTGGTGCGCCCGACCTGTGGTATTCAGCCGGGTTGACCCCAGTCCCCGAGGTGCTCTTTTTCGGCGGTGATCCCTCGCGTAAGGTGGATTGGTCGCGGTGGAAAGAGTTTGACGGGTTGCTTTCCGCACCTCGTAACTGGGGAAGTTACAGACTCTGGAAGGTCTCGGATCCCGTTGTCCAGATGCGGTTGAATCTGCGTCGGCATATCGGGCTTGTAGCTAATGACCGTGGCGTGTGGCTGCAGGATGAAGGAAAGGATGCTGAGGCGTTCGAAATGTACCGGCTCGTCATTGACGAGATTGATCATGACAATGTCTCGGCGATGTTCAACATCCTTGCGATGGCTAGTGCCAAGTATGCCCCCGCTGTATCGCGTGCGAAGGATGTTGAGGAGGTGATGAAGAAGATCTTGGCGGATAAGAACCGCCGTTATATGCTCGGCGCGCTTTCTCGTTTCTACGGCTATGTACGCAATCCCCAGATGTTTGTTTGCCTCGGTTTCCTCTGGGCGCGTTCGGGTATGCCAGGCACGGCGATGGCTCAGATTCGTCGTGCGATTGACCTTGTGCCGTCGGATCGTCGAACCACGCTCATCAATATGCTTGCGGCACTTTACGCTAGTGATAACGATACTGAACGATCGCGTAAGGCGTATCAGGAGGTGCTGTCTAAGGAAGGCGAGAATCATGAAGCGCTTATTGGTATGATGCGGTTGTCGCTGCTTGAAGGAGATCAGCAGAAGGCGCTAGACTATCTTGAGCGTGCCACCGCGGCCGGAGGAGATGATCCGCGCATAGAGGTCGAGAAGGCGATGGTCGCGATGATGAAGAACGATCTTGAAGGCGCGACGAGGATGCTTCATCGTTGTGTCGATCAGAATCCCGATGATCTGCGTGCGATTTCGCTGCTGGCGTCAGTTACTATGCAGCGGTGTGACATCGAGAAAGATTCGGCGCGTCGGCGGAATCTAGAAAAGGAGCTTGAAGATGTCTTACTGCCCGCGTTGGTGGCGCGAGCGAAGGATTCAAGCGATTACTACGTGAACATGATCAAGGCGTTTCTGCTATTGCGCAAGGGCGAGGAGAGTCGTCGTGCCGCCCGCGACGCTTTCGCGGTGGCGGTCAAGGCGCGTCCTGATATAGCTGTGACGCAGGATATTGTGCTGGGACTCGATATCTCGTTGAACGATCCGGTCAATGCGGAACTTCATGCGCGGGATGTGCTCAGGGTTAATCGCAAGGCTCCGCTTGCCAATTACGTCATGGGTTCGATAGCGCTTGGTAAAGAAGATCTCAAGACCGCAGAGGTGTATCTCAAGCGTGCTGTTGAATGTGCCAAGCCAGTCGATCTAGCATTGAATGACCTTGCCGAGACCTATCGTCGTCTTGGTCGGCCGGAAGACGGAATCGGTTACGCAGAACGAGCCGTTGAGACGAGTCCCAGGCTTTATGTCGCACGGGCGACGCTTTCGGCGGCGCTGATGGATTTGAATCGCGATTTGCCTAGGGCCTTGACATTGATGAAGGAAGCGCTGGAACTTTCTAAGGTGGAAGGGCGCGTGGAGGATTTTCGAATGTATGTTGGGCTCGCTCGCGCGCAACTTCTGAACGGTGATCTCAAGTCTGCCAAGGTGTCGCTTCGTAAGATGAAGAGTCAGGCGGCAAAGCTGGAAGGCTACGAGAAGCGCGAATACGAGGAGCTTCTGCAGCGTGTTAAGTGAATTGCTGATTGCGTCAGTTTTGCAGGTCGGACCTTTCTGGCAGAAGGGTCCCGGCGATTTCCGCGCGATCCGTCCGTTCTGGTCCGAACAGTCAGAGACTACAGATGTCCTTTGGCCGGTTTTTACCTGTCATCGTGACTGGTGGCGATTCTGTCTATTCGTTCACAACCAATGGAATTTGAAGTCTGACGCTTATCAGTTCGAGATCATGCCGCTTTATTGGCAGGGGCGTACGCGTTTTGACGAGTCCTACTGGGGGTTGTTCCCCATCTGGGGGCATCATCCGCACATAGTCCTTATGGAGGACGTTGATTTCTGCCTTTGGCCGTTATGGATGAAGTACCGCAAGCTTCGTCCTGCCGAAGGTAGATATCTCACCACTAACTCGGTTTTGTTTCCGTTTTTCCACTGGCGAGATGACGGCAGTTGGGGTTTTTGGCCGTTTTATGTTTGCAACCGCCAGCGTGAGAGTTTTCACCAGACGGCGTTATGGCCGCTTGTGACCTGGGCGGAATACGAGCGCGACCGCGATACCGCCGGCGAAGGATATTCATGGATGGTCTGGCCGCTATGGGCGAGCGTCAACCGTGAACGGGAATCTCAGTCAATGTTTTTACCGCCTTTTTTCTCATATGCGCGCACGCCAACGGGATGTCGTTATCGGTTGCCTTGGCCGTTGGTCGACATCGAGCTGCGCGAGGGACGTGAACGCGTGTCGGTCTTTCCATTTTGGGAACGCGATAAGATTAAGGCCTATGGCGGCGAAGAATACAAGTGCGGAGTTATCACCCGCTTCGGCTGGAAGCTTATCGAGTTGTATCCAGATGAGACGCGCGTGTTTCCGTTTTGGGTGGGAAGAGATGACGGGAGTTATTTCCGTTTGTGGCCTTTTTACGAAAGTTCGCTTATTCATCGTCGTGACGAGGTCCGTTGGCGTCGTGTTCTTGCACCGATGCCGATTCGCTGGGTGGATTCCGTTGATCGTAATTGGGCTAGCTTTTGGACTTTTTACGAGAATCTAGAGACTCCGTGTTACACGGATCATTCTTTGTTTTGGGGTGTTGTGAAATGGCGTACAGTGAAAGACTGACAGTTTGGCTTAAAGCGTTGAGAGTAGAGCAATGGACGAAGAACGGAGTGGTGATGCTCGCCTGGTTTTTCTCCGTGGCAGACGGTTCGCAGCGCGAAATCGTGCGTGGTTGGGAGTCTTTTCTGATGGCGGTGTTGATGGCCGGCTCGTTTTCGCTCGTATCCTCCGCATTTTATCTGATGAATGATGTGTCCGACTATGAGGCCGACAAGTTACATCCTGTCAAGAAGTATCGTCCGGTCGCCGCGGGCATAATTTCGCGCATTGAAGCGGTTCGGGCAGGGCTCGTCCTCTTCGCCTGCGGGTTCGCCTATCCTGCTCTTGTCGTGATTTTCCTGCCGTCACGCACCATGGCGTTCGCGACAATGCTCGCTTATACTGTGATCCAATGTCTCTACACCGGTTTTCTTAAACGCATTCCTTATGTCGACGTCGCGGTTTTGTCCTCTGGATTCGTGCTTCGCGCAGTTGCCGGCGCGGCGATCATCACCGCTTACATCTCGCCATGGCTTCTCGTGTGTACGTTTACTCTTTCCATGTTTCTCGCGCTTTGCAAGCGACGGCACGAGCTGGAGACCGCTGTTGAATCCCGTCCAGTGCTTAAACGATATCATCCGAGAGCGCTGGCGGCGCTTATTGTGATCGTCGCGGTGCTTTCGTTCGGAGAATATCTCGTTTATACGCTTACTTCGAAGATGGGTATGCGTTTCCCGTATCTCTGGACGACTTCGGTATTCGTGTTCCTGGGCGTTCTGCGCTATGCCGTACTTGCTTGGAAGAAGGGGGATGTCGGACGTCCCGAAAAGGTGTTGCTGTCCGACCGTCCGCTGTGGCTGATCATCGTCGGATACGCGGTGGCATCAATAGCGTCGGTCGCCGTGTCGCTATGAAGAAAGTTCTGCGCCGTGCCTCACGGCGCCGTGGATTGCGAAGATGAGTTGCGGATGTAGTTTCCTGCGCGAGCTGAGCGAACGGAGGAGGTTCGGGATGAAACCCGGACTCGACACGATTCGCGGCATTTGCGCTGCGCTCGGAAACCCCCAGAAGGAGCTTCGTAACGTCATTCATGTCGCCGGCAC
Source organism: uncultured Verrucomicrobiota bacterium (assembly GCA_945483525.1). The sequence goes on along the minus strand of CALYRV010000019.1, from coordinate 2,563 downwards.
TAATGGAAAGGGTGCTGTGTGCGCGATTCTTGACTCCGTTCTCGGCGGCGCCCGTTATACTTCTCCGCATCTTGTTAGTCTTAACGAGCGCTTTTTCTTGCGCGGAAAGCCGATCGATGACGGTTCGCTTGAAGCTGCGTCAGCAAAAGTGTCGAGCCTCGCTCCATCGGATCTCACGTTCTTCGAGGCGCTGACCGCGGTCGCATTTGAGGTTTTCGCCGCGGCGGATCCAGAGTGGACAGTGCTGGAGACCGGACTTGGCGGACGCCTAGATGCGACCAATATCTGTGAACCTAAGCTCACGGTCATCACGAAGATCGGACTCGATCATTGCGATTGGCTCGGCGATACGGTGGAGAAGATCGCCGCCGAAAAGGCGGGTATCATCAAGCCTGGAGTGCCGGTCGTCCTGGCGAAGAACGTGCAGTCGGTAATCGAGGTGGTCCGTAAGACCGCGGAAGCGAAGGGCTCGCCGTTCTTCTACGCTCCCGATCTCGCGTCCGATTCCGATATCCCTGAAGATTTCTCCCTGGTCGGATCCTTTAACCGTGAAAATTGCATCACCGCCATCGCCGCGCTGAAGGTTCTTCTTGAGATACCTATCCGCAACTCTTCGCTATTCGCTCTTCCTTCTTCACTCTCCCGTGTCGTTTGGCCGGGACGGTTCCAGCGAATCGGCTCTGTAATCGTTGATGGTGCACATAATCCGCCTGCCGCTCGCTCCTTGGCAGAGGCGTTAACATTGGAGTTTTCGAGCTTTGCGGTCCGCCGTGAGGGCACGGCGGAGAACTTTGCCCCGCTCCACCTCATTGCGGGATTCTGCGGGGATAAGGATGCGCTTGAAGTGCTGAAGATCCTCAAGCCGTTCGTATCGCGCGGTTTCGCTGTCCGTACCAACAATCCGCGCTCGCTTTCCGCCGAAGCCACCTCCACGCTGATGAACGAAGCCGGCATCCCCGCCGTCCCTTGCGCTTCGTTGCGTCAGGCGATTGATAACGTAGATCAATCACTCGTCACTTCGGCGCCAACGGCGCTGATCTGCGGTTCCCTTTTCCTTGCGGGCGAGGCGATCGTCGAACTCGGCGCGTACCCCTGGGGCACTCCCCGCTATGATCCTTCGGAACTGCTGAAGACAATTTAACCTCCGCACTTTTTCACCTTTCACCTTTGACCTTTCATCTTTACTTTTTACGTTACTATGAAAATCGATTATCCGCTTACTTTTGAATCAAATTTTCATCCTGCGCTCTGGGGCGGCGAAAGCTGGGAGGTGTCCGCGCATTCCGCAGGCCCTTCGGTGGTTGCGAACGGTGATCTGAAGGGTAAGATCCTCGCCGAAGTCCTGCCCGATTTCCCGCTGCTCATAAAGGTGATTGATGCTAAAACGAGACTCTCGGTGCAGGTGCATCCAAATGAGGAGACGCATAAGATTACCGGCGGAGATCCGAAGACCGAGATGTGGGTAATGCTTGAGGATGGCTTCATCTACGCTGGGCTTCGTCCTGGAGTTACCGCAAAGGATGTTGAAGCCGCGATCAAGAGCGGTGCGTTCGAGGAGCTGATGGTGCGTCATGACGCAAAGAAGGGCGAATGCTTCTTCATTCCAGGGGGGCTCGTACATGCTATTGGCGATAATGCGAAGATCTATGAGGTTCAACAGTCGTCCGACACGACATTTCGTCTCTATGACTGGAATCGTGTCGGTAAAGACGGCAGACCGCGCGAACTCCATATTGAGAAATCGTGCCAGGCGATTGATTATTCTCTGCCGGCGCCAATTGCGTGTGATGAGGTTAAATGCCGGTTCTTCCACTTTCGTAAACTGACTCTCGCGGCGAATGAAATCTTGCGAGAGATTGATTCGCCGATGGTTGTTTTTGATCCAGTTGCGTTGAAATCGACGCTCGTCCCCGCGGGGGTGGAATATCGTGTCGCTTTCGCTTCGGAGTTGTTCGTCACCACAATTCCACGTTCGTAGACTTTTATGATATAATACGGGCATGAAAAACTTCCTTTTGCTCGTATTGTTTGTCCTTGCGGCCGTTGGTTGCGGGGCTTCCTATATGCTTCTGCGTATGCCGCAGCATGACGTTACCGCATTGATTGTCAGGTATCTCGCGGTCAAGCCCGGTGAATCGACGGAGGAGGAGAAGTCGGATCCCGCTTCAAGGTCCGAGCCAGAATCCGCCCCGCCTGAAGTTCAGGCGGTTGAGAAAAATGCATCGGTAACGGAGAAGCCTACGATTAATGATACGGACGGCAAGGTTTGGAAGGGGCTTGCGGCAGATGACTGGTACGCTGGCAAGCGCCTTGCCGAGCGAGATTTTCGCGGCAAGGTGATAATGGTTTACGCATGGAGCAGTAAGGACAAGCCGAGTGTCGAATTGTTGAGCCGTATCGAGGATGTTTGGTCCAGCTTCAAGCATAAACCTCTTGTCGTTATTGGTTCGCATCGTGGCGGACGTAATCCCAAGATCCCGAAGGCGTACAAACAGCTCGGACTGTCTTTTCCGATGTACGAGGGCGCGGCGTTCGCCAAGGAGCCTAAGGAGATCGGAAGAGC